>JACMQR010000143.1 GCA_014376885.1 Polaromonas sp. | reverse complement strand
GTGGCCGGTTGCGGCAAGTCCAGCCTGGGCGCGGCGCTGGCCCGGGCCAGCGGCTTGCAGCTGGTCGAAGGCGATGACTTTCACAGCCCGGCCAGCCGCGCCAAGATGGGCCAGGGCGTGGCCCTGACGGATGCCGACCGGGGCGGCTGGCTGGATGCGCTGGGCGAGCAGCTGCGCGCCCACCCGCAAGGCCTGGTGCTGACCTGCTCGGCGCTCAAGCGGGCCTACCGCGAGCGCCTGCGCCAGGCCGCGCCCGGCCTGCGCTTTGTTTTTCTGGACATCGGCCGCGCGCCGGCCCAGGCACGGGTGGCGGCGCGCGCCGCAGCCCATTTTTTCTCGACCAGCCTGGTCGACAGCCAGTTCGCCACGCTGGAAAACCCGACCGGCGAGGCGGGCGTGCTGCGCGTCGATGCGCTGGCGCCGCCGGACCAGTTACGGGCTGAGGTCAGCGCCTGGCTGGGCACCAACCCGGAGCCAGCATGACCCCCGACAGCGTGAACAGCCCGCCGGCAAGCCGCTTTCAGCGCATCAGCAACATCCTGCTGGCCCTGTGCCTGGGCGTGATGGCCGTGGCGGTGTTCGTCAACGTCGTGCTGCGCTACGGCTTTGGCAGCGGCCTGCCGGCGAGCGAAGAACTCTCGCGGCTGCTGTTTGTCTGGATGGTGTTCATCGGCGCGACCGCCGCCTACCCGGCTGGCGAGCACATGGCCTTCACCAGCCTGGTCGGCCTGCTCAAAAACCGGCCCGCGCTGCTTCTGAGCATGACAATTTTCATCCGCTGCCTGGTGCTGCTGGGCTGCGCGTTGATCGGCTGGGGCGCCTGGCAGCAGGTGGTCGTCGGCTATGGCAGCCGGTCGGTGGTGCTGGGTTACTCGACGGCGCTCTTGCCGCTGCCGGCTTTTTTATGCGCCACGGCCATCGGCCTGATGGCGCTGTTCGAGATCATCAACCGCACGCCGCTGGACCTGGGCCACGGCGCGGATGTGGAGTGAAGCAAGCATGACCAACGAAGCCCTGGCTTTCATCGTTTTTTCGGTCGGCATGCTGGCGCTCATGGGCATCGGCATGAACATGGGGCTGGCCTTGGTGTTGACCGGCGCCGGCATGGCCTGGGTGCTCGATTTCTGGGACACGCAGCTGCTGGCGCAAAACCTGGTCGCCGGGGTGGACAGCTTTCCGCTGCTGGCGGTGCCGTTTTTCATCCTGGCCGGCGAGCTGATGAACTCGGGCGGCATCAGCGGGCGCATCATTGCCATGGCGCAGGCCTGGGTCGGCCACATCCGGGGCGGTCTGGGTTTTGTGGCGATTGGCGCGGCGGTGCTGATGGCCAGCATGAGCGGCTCGGCGCTGGCCGACACCGCCGCGCTGGCCACCATCTTGCTGCCGATGATGCGCCGCCAGGGCTACCCGATGCACACCTCGGCCGGCTTGATTGCGTCGGGCGGCATCATCGCCCCCATCATTCCGCCGTCGATGCCCTTCGTGATCTATGGCGTGACCACCAACACATCGATTTCGCTGCTGTTCCTCTCGGGCATCGTGCCCGGCCTGATCATGGGCGTGGGGCTGATCGTGGCGTGGAAGCTGGTGCTGCGCAAGATGGACCTGCCCGAAGGCCGGGCGCTGCCGCTGAAGGAGCGGCTGCGCGCCACCGCCAAGGCGTTCTGGGCGCTGCTCATGCCGCTCATCATCATCGGCGGCATGAAGTCGGGCGTGTTCACGCCGACCGAAGCGGCCGTGGTGGCCGCGTTCTACGCGCTGGCCGTGGCCCTGTTCGTGCACCGCGAGATGAAGCTGGCCGAAATCCACGGCGTGCTGGTGCGCGCCGGCAAGACGACCGCCATCGTCATGTTTTTATGCGCCGGCGCGCAGGTGGCCAGCTACATGATCACGCTGGCCGACCTGCCCAGCACGCTGACCGGCTGGCTGGGGCCGCTGGTCGACAGCCCCAAGCTGCTGATGGCCGTGATGATGCTGGTGCTGGTGATCGTCGGCACGGCGCTCGACCTGACGCCGACCATCCTGATCTTTGCGCCGGTGATGCTGCCAATCGCGGTGAAAGCCGGCATCGACCCGGTGTACTTCGGCCTGATGTTTGTGCTGAACGGCGCCATCGGCCTGATCACGCCGCCGGTGGGCACGGTGCTCAACGTGGTGGCCGGCGTCGGCCGGCTGCCGATGCACCGGGTGATCCAGGGGGTCAATCCGTTTTTGATCACCTATGTGCTGATCCTGGCCCTGTTCGTCGTGTTTCCCCAGATCGTCACGGCGCCCGTCGCATGGATGCGCTGAAACCCGCCCACGTCCTTCCCCCAACCCCAGGAGACTTTTCCATGACTTTTCTTCGCAGAACCGTGATCGCCGCCGCCGCCGCCGTGGCTTTGTCTGCCTCGTTTGCCGTGCTGGCGCAGGACATCAAGCCGCGCCTGATCCGTTTTGGCTATGGCCTGAACGAAGCCAGCAACCAGGGCCGCGCGGCCAAGGTGTTTGCCGAGGCAGTGGAAAAAGCCTCCGGCGGCAAGATGAAGGTGCGCGCCATCGGCGCCGCCGCCCTCGGCCCGGACACGCAGATGCAGCAGGCCCTGATCGGCGGCGCGCAGGAAATGATGGTCGGCTCGACCGCCACGCTGGTCGGCATCACCAAGGAAATGGCGCTGTGGGACACACCGTTTCTCATCAGCAACGCCCGGGAGGCCGACACGCTGCTCGACGGCCCGATCGGCGACAAGATCCGGAACAAGCTGGAAGAAAAAGGCCTGGTCGGCCTGGTCTACTGGGAAAACGGCTTTCGCAACCTGACCAACAGCAAGCGCCCCGTCACCCGGGTCGAGGACATGGACGGCATCAAGCTGCGCGTCATGCAGAACAACGTGTTTCTGAGCAGCTTCAAGACGCTGGGCGCCAACGCCGTGCCGATGGCGTTTTCCGAGCTGTTCGGCGCGCTGGAGACCAAGACGGTGGACGGCCAGGAAAATCCGTACAACACGATCTTGTCGAGCAAGTTCTACGAGGTGCAAAAGTACCTGACCGTCACCAACCATGTCTACAGCCCGTGGATCGTGCTGGTCAGCAAGAAGTGGTGGGACACCTTGTCCAAGGCCGAGCAGGCCGTGTTGACGGATGCGGCCAAGGCCAGCCGCGACTACGAGCGCAAGGACACGCGCGACGAGGCGTCCCGAGCGATTGCCGAACTCAAGGCCAAGGGCATGCTGGTCAACGAGCTGTCACCGGCTGAATCCGAGCGCATGCGCGGCAAGCTGACGGCGGTCTACGCCGACATCGGCAAGGAAGTCGGCATGGACCTGTGGAATGACACCCAGAAAGAGCTGGCGCGCATCCGCGCTGCCAAATAGTTGTCCGGGCAGCAGCACGCCGCCGCACCAACGGATGTTTACAGTCAGATTAGGCTTTAGCGCTTGACTGCCGTGCCTTTTCAGCTATTGAAAGCATAGCTTATCGGCAGTGCCAGCTGCGGGTCGGGCTACTGCGGCAGGCGCCGCCGGGGGGCGCTGGCGGGCTGCGCGATCATGCGCGCGGTGCGCTCGTCGGCCAGCGCGGCCAGCGGCGAGATCAGTTCGGCCTCGGGCAGGTTGCGCCAGTACTTGCGCGGCATTTCTTTTTGCATCGCCTTCATTTTCAGGCGTGCCGGGTTGAAGGTGTGCCGGTAATAGGTCAGCCACAGCTGCTCGCCGGCATCGGCCGGCGGCGCGTCGCTCTTGCGCGCCCCCGGCCCGAAACGCAGCTGGCCTTTCATGCCGCCCGGCCGCGGCTGCGCTGGCGGCGCGGCGGCGCGGCCGCCCAGCCTGGCCAGCAGCGGCGTTTCCCCCGGACCCGGGGCGCTGATGCAGTCCCACTCGACGCTGCAGGCCGGCGTCAGGATGGCCCAGCGCATCTGGGCAAAGCGGCGCGCAAAAAACGGCGCCACCGCCTCGACGATGTGGTGCCCCGGCTCGAACCAGGCGACATGCAGCGGCCCGTCCTGCGGGCACGCCCGAAAGCGCTCGTCCTGCACCGTGCGAAAGCGCACAAAGGCCTTCATCTTGTGCAGGTCGCGCCGCACCGCCTGGGCCAGCCGGTGCGCGGCCATCATGTCGCCGTCCAGCGGGTCATGCCGCAAGCCGGGCTCATGCGCCAGACGCCAGAAAATCCGGTACAGCAGGCCAAAGCGGTTCGGGTCGCTGTGCAAGACCGCGCTTTCGCACAGCGCCAGGAATTCGGCCGGCACCTTCACCACCGGCGCGTTGGCGCTGCACCCGTTCGCAGTGGCTGCCGCAGCGGCGACATCCGGGCCGGCAAACAGGTCTTGCACCTGCGCGCCGGCCGTGTGCCAGGACACCTGCCCGGGCGGCACCTGCCGGGCCAGCAGGCTGCGCGCCGCACGGCGAAAGCCCGCCAGGTCGGTCGGGCCGCGCAGCTGGATCGGCAGCAGGGCAGGCGCGAACAGCTCGCTGGTCAGCCGGTCGGGCGTCATGCCAGCGCCCGTGTCCGGTCAGTGGTTTGCAGGGCCGGCGGCAGCAGGGTAGGGGCGGCCGGCGGCAATGGCGCTTCGTCGAACAAATCCGCCTGGCGGGGCACGGGTGTCAGCCGCGCGGCCAGCTGCGCCGAGTCCAGCGCCGTGCCGGGGTGGTGGTCGGACAGCAGCACAAAGGGCAGCACTTTTTTGAGCGGCACATGCAGCCGCAGCAGGTCGTCGGCGCGCACCAGGCGCACGCGCCGAGCCTGCAGGATGCGCGTCACCGCCTTGACACCCAGCCCCGGCACGCGCAGCAGCATCTCGCGCGGCGCGCGGTTGACATCGACCGGAAACTGCGCGCGGTGGGCCAGCGCCCAGGCCAGCTTGGGGTCGATGTCGAGCGACAGCATGCCGCTGCCCAGCACGGACGAATCGGGCACGATCTCGTCATGGCCAAAGCCGTAGAAGCGGATCAGCCAGTCGGCCTGGTAAAGCCGGTGCTCGCGAATCAGCGGCGGCGCTTTCAGGGGCAGTCGAGCCGACGCGTCCGGAATCGGGCTGAAGGCCGAGTAGTAGACCCGGCGCATCCGAAAGTCGCTGTACAGCGCGGCGCTGGCGCCCAGGATGGTCCGGTCGTCGGTGGCATCGGCCCCGACGATCATCTGGGTGCTCTGGCCGGCCGGCGCAAACACCGGCGCGGCGCTGCGCTGCGCCCGGCGTGACTGCGGCAGCGCAATGATGTGGCTGCGCTGCTGGTCGTGCGCCGCGCCCCTGGCGTCGTCGATGTGCCCGCGCAGCCGGGCCATGGCGCGGTGGATCGACGGGCCGTCTTTTTCCGGCGCCAGCGCCTGCAGGCCGCTGGCCGTGGGCAGCTCGATGTTGATGCTCAGCCGGTCGGCATACCGGCCGGCCCGGGCCAGCAGGTCGGGTGATGCGTCGGGAATGGTCTTGAGGTGGATGTAGCCGCGAAAGTCGTGGTCTTCACGCAGCACGCGCGCCACCTCGACCACCTGCTCCATGGTGTAGTCCGGGTTCTGGATGATGCCGCTGGACAAAAACAGGCCTTCGATGCAGTTGCGGCGGTAAAAGTCCAGCGTCAGCTGGACCACTTCATCAACGCTAAAGCGCGCCCGGGGCACGTTGCTGCTGACCCGGTTGACGCAGTACAAGCAGTCGTAGGTGCAAAAGTTGGTGAGCAGGATTTTCAGCAGCGAGATGCACCGGCCGTCAGGCGCATAGCTGTGGCAGATGCCACTGCCTTCGGTCGAACCGATGCCGCGCCCACCGAGCGAATTGCGCTTGCTGGTGCCGCTGGAGGCGCAGGACGCATCGTACTTGGCGGCATCGGCCAGAATGGCGAGTTTATGCTGAAGAGTTTGGTTTACCACCGAATGAACATACGGCCATCAGCCATTTGCCTGGCAGCGCGGCCAAATTTCCTGAATCGCCAAGGGGTTTTCAGCCGCCGTCGGAGGTTTTGGTCCGGGCCTCCATGGCCAGGTAAAGCGCGGCCGCCGCCAGCAGGGGCATCCAGAAATAAATCACCCGGTAGGCCACCAGGCCGGCCAGCAGATCGGGCGCTGCCATGCGGTGCGACAGCAGGGCCACGAACACCGCCTCCAGCACCCCCAGGTTGCCCGGAATGTGGCTGATCACGCCGGCAATGCCGGCCAGCAGCAGCACGCTGGCGACGCTGAAAAAGTCGATGCGCTGGTGCAGCAACATAAACACGGTGCCCGACATCAGCAGCCAGTTGCCCGCACCCATCGCCAGCTGCAAGCCGGCCAGGCGCAGCGACGGCAGCTCGACCGTGTGGCCGCGCAGTGAAAAGCTGCGCCGGCGCGACAGGGCGCAGGCACCCAGGTAGGCCAGCGCCAGCGCCAGCAGCGCCCAGCCGGTCAGACGCAGCTCAAAAACATTGATTTTCCAGCCAGCTGGCAAGGCCGGCGGCTGGAGGCTGAACACCAGCCCGGCCAGCAGCAGGTAGCCCATCCAGTTGGCCAGCATGCTCATGGACACGATGCGGGTGATGGTCCCCGGAGCCAGCCCCAGCCGGGAATACAGCCGGTAGCGAAAGGCAATGCCGCCGACCAGCGAGCCGAGGTTGAGGTTGAAGGCATAGCTGACAAAGGTCAGCCGCATCACGGTGGGCGCGCGCAGCGCATGGCCGGTGTAGTGCCGGCCCAGCAGGTCAAAGCAGCTGTACAGCAGGTAGCTGGCAGCGGCCAGCGCCACCGCGCCACCGGCTTCGAGCACCGGGTAGTTCTGCAGCGCCGCCAGCACTTGGCCCCATTCGATGCTGCGCGCCTGTGACAAGAGCAAAAAAGCCACCAGGCCGAAGAACGCGGCGCCGGCGCCGCGCCCGAGCCACGGCCACCACGGCCGGTCGCTCAGCTTGCGCTTGCCGGCGGACGAGCGGTCCAGCGCCCTGGGACGGGGCGGGCCGGGGCCACCCGGGGTCATCGGCGGGTCACACCGGATCGGCCTGGCCAACCGCCTCGGCGCCCGCGTGCTGGGCGGCAGCGCCCGGCGCATCCGCCGGCAGCAGGCGCGGGGTGTGCGCCGGCAGCCAGCCGGCCCAGGCCGGATACCGGCTGAGCAGGTGGAACACGAAAAAGCTGCGCAGCACGCGCCACCAGGTCGCCTCGACCAGATCGGCTGCCGTGATCTGCTTGCAGCCATGCGCGATCAGCTGCTCCAGCCGGTCGCCCAGGACCTGGTTGAAGGCGCGGTCCCGGATGATGACATTGGCCTCCAGATTGAGCGACAGGCTCAGCGGGTCCAGGTTGCTCGACCCGACGGTGGACCATTCGTCGTCGGCCACCGCCACCTTGCCATGCAGCGGCCTGTCGCAGTACTCGAAAATCTGTACGCCGGCCGACAGCAGGTGGTGGTAGAGCATGTTGGCGGCGATCTTGACGATGGCCATGTCCGGCTCGCCCTGCAAGATGAGCCGGACTTCGACGCCGCGCCGCGCCGCCCGGCGCAGGTCCTTGAGCAGCCGGTAGCCCGGAAAAAAGTAGGCATTGGCAATCACCACGCGGCTTTGCGCCGCGCGAATGGCAAGGCGGTAATGGCGTTCGATGTCGGTGGTGTGCCGACGGTTGTCGCGGGTGACGAACAGGGCGGCGGCGCTGCCGGCCGGGGCAGGCGCCGCCGCCGGGACTGCCGGGCGTTCGCGCCGCTGGCCGGCCTGGCCCCGGGATGCGCTGCGCTGCCCGGCAGCCAGCGCCTGGTGCACGAAAGCCTGGATTTGCCCGACGATCGGGCCATCGACCTGTACCGCATAGTCCTGCTTGGCAGCGGCGCCGAAGTCAGCCAGGTGGTCGGCAGAATAGTTGATGCCGCCAACAAACGCTCGCCGCCCGTCGACGACGACAATCTTGCGGTGCAGGCGCCGAAACACATTCGTGCGCAGGCCCCACAGCCGGGGCGCGGGGTCGAACACATGCAGCCGCACGCCGACCTGCACAAGCGCCGAGATGAAGCCAGGCGACAGGTCGGGCGAGCCAAACCCGTCGATCGTCAGGTCGACCTGCACGCCGCGCTTTGCTGCCGCCAGCAAGGCCGCATGCAGCCCCAGGCCGACCTTGTCCTCGAACAAAATGAAGGTTTCCACCACCACCTCGTGCCGGGCGGCAGCGATCGATTCGAACACCCGCGGAAAGAATTGCTCGCCGTTTTCCAGCAGCTCGAAGGCGTTGCCAGCAACCCAGCGCGCCATGCCTAGAGCCTGATTTCGGCCGCCAGCGGCGCATGATCGGACAGGTGCGACCATGGCTTGCTGGGCAGCACGATGGGCGCATGGCCGACCGCATTGCGCACATAGATGCGGTCGAGTTGCAGCAGCGGCAATCGGGCCGGAAAGGTGCGCGCCGCATGGCCGGTGGCCTGCACGAACACCTCGTGCAGGCTGGCGCCGCGCGCCATCTGGGCATGGGCGCGGCGGCGCCAGTCGTTGAAGTCGCCGGCCACCACCACCGGCGCGCGGTTCGGGATTTCCTTGCGCACCAGGTCGCACAGCAGCTTGATCTGCTGGGTGCGGTGGGATTCGACCAGGCCCAGGTGCACGCACACGGCATGGACGTTGCGGCTTTGGCCAGGCAGCTTCAGCTCGCAGTGCAGCATGCCGCGCCGCTCGGGGCCGCTGATGGAGATGTCGCGGTTTTCAAACCGGACGATCGGGAATTTGGACAGCAGCGCATTGCCGTGGTGGCCGTTGGTGTACACCGCGTTTTGCCCATAGGCAAACTGCGGCCAGATGCTGTCGGCCAGGTATTCGTAATGCGGCTGGTCGGTGTAGTTGTCGAACTTTTGCGCATGCTTGAGGTGGCTGCCGGCCACTTCCTGCAAGAACACCAAATCCGCACCCACCGTGCGCACCGCGTCGCGCAATTCGGACAGCACGAACTTGCGGTTGAAAAAGGTAAAGCCCTTGTGGATGTTGACCGTGAGCACTTTGAACGAGGTGAGCGCCGGCGCCTCGGGACCGGCCGGGTCGGCGGGCGCGGCGCCCGTGGCTGAATCGCTGGGCGCGGGCGCAACAAATGGATCGGGAGACAAAAGGGGCATATAAAAGGGAGCTAAAAAAAGGCCTGAAGGCCCACCGCTGATTGTTGGACCGCAGATGCCGGGCTGCTGTAGGACAGCAACTTATTTGTCGGCATCAAGCTTTTCCGACTGAACGGCCAGGCCGCCGGCGGCGCGGCACCAGCCGTGCAAAACGCGCCTGATGATACGGAAAAACCGCTGCACAGGACTTGCAGCACCACGCCCAGCCAGGCCAGTGTCCTACGCCGGGGAGTGGGTCTTTCTGATGAGCCGGACTGGCGCCAGCCAATAGATTGGCGTCAGCTCCAGCCTCTTTGTCCATTATGGCGAGCTTAGGGTTCATGTTCAACCAGCCTCAAGGGGCGCAAAGGAAATCAAAATGTCGCGTAAATTCAATCTGAAGGCAATTCCAGTGACGCTTGCAGTCGCCGGTGCCCTGGCATTCGGCGGGCTGGCCCAAGCACAGACCGGTGGTGCGGCGGGCGCAGGGGGCAAGGGCGCTTCGGGCGACGGCCAGGCCACCACCGCGCCATCAAGTTCCGGCACTGGCTCAGGCGCCGGCATGAGTGGCTCGGGCATGGGCACATCCGGTGCCGGCATGTCGGGCAGCACCCAGTCCGGCAGCCAAGCCACCAACCCGCCGGGCACCACCAAGTCAAAAGACAGCCTGACAACGCCTGCGCCGACTGCCGGCAGTGCCGCAAACTCCGGCACCAGCGGCTCGGGTATGGGCATGGGCAGCGCTGGCGCGTCCGGAGCGGGCATGTCCGGCAGTGCCCAGGCCGGCAGCACCGGCAGCAAGGCCACCAACCCGCCGGGCAGCACCAAGTCCAAGGACAGCCTGGTCACGCCCGAGCCGACCGCCGGCAGCGCCGCGAAAAGCAGCAAAGGCCAGGCCGAGCCAAAAGCCAAAGCCAAGTCCAAGGAAAGCACCAGCTACTAAGGCAATCGCAGGCGCCCGGAGCGGCGGGTGCTCCGGGGGGCCGAAAGGTCGGCTGTTCGTGCAACAGCCGACCTTTTTTATTTGGGCCGCGCGGGCTTGAGGTTTTTGTCCGGCTGCGACAACGTGCCGGCGCGCAACTGGGCTACCGCGCTGCCCACGGCACGGGCCACGTTCCTGACTTCCTCCTGCATGGCGGCATCGGCATCCAGAGCGTCGTGGCTGGTGGCATAGGGCTCGTAATACCCGACAAACCGGTCCAGCCGTGCCTTGGCACCGGCATCAATCAGGCCCATCCAGTCCAGCCAGTCGGACAGGCCGCGCCGCGAGCCTTCGATGCCGGCCACGTCGCCATGCACCACCAGGCCGTACACCCGCCCGGCCAGGTGCTTGGGGTAGTCCCAGCCGGCCAGCTCCAGCGCCTTGGCCTCGGCCGGTTTTTTGCCATGGGTGGTCGTCGGGTCGGGATTGCCGCCATCGGCGCAAACCAGCCGGTCGATCATCAGCTTGAGCGGGCCGGGCGACTGGTACCAGTAGACCGGCGACATGATGATGACCGCATGCGCGGCGGTCCAGCGTTCATAGATGTCGTTCATCCAGTCACTGGTTTGCCGCAGCGCATGGTTCGGGTAACAGCTGCACGGCCAGTGGCACAGCGGCATGGCGGTGGACACGCAGCCCTTGCAGGGGTGGATGTGCAGGTCATAGCTCGACGTCAGCAGGCTCAGGTCGAGCACATCGACCTCAAGCTGCGCAGCTTGGAGGGTTTGCTCGGCCCACTTGACCATCCGAAAGGTCTTGGAGATTTCGCCCGGGCAAGTGCCGTCGTTGCGCGACGATCCGCAAACCAGCAGCACCCGGGACGGCGTGGCCGGGTTTGCCCAGGCGGCCTGGGCCGTGTCGATGCGCGCCCGGGCTTCGAGCCATTCGAGCGACAGATCGTAGTCCGGGTCGGCATAGCCCGGGCCCGCCTTGCGGGTGACCGGCGCCTTGCGGCCCTCTTCATAGGCCTGCCAGGCGATGGCCTCGACGCGGGATATGGCTTCGTCCTCCGCCCGGAACGCCGGGTCCATGAAGGATTTAATGAAGCGCTGGTGAAACTCAGGACGCGTCAACACGGCCGGCGCCTGGCCTTTGCGGATTTCAGTCATCCCGCCACTCTAGCCAGCGCGCCGCGCAGGGGATGCGGTTAGGGATGGCGTCCTACGCGCCTTCGCGCCAACGTCCGTAAACCCTGAAATGGGGTCAAACCCGCCCTGGGTGCAATCAGCACCTTTGCCGACAGCTATGAAAAACGTAGCATGGCCCGCCTGACCTCCGGGGCGGCGCAGGGCATGGCCGCAGGGCGGTGTGGGCAGGCAGCCGCCGCGCCTGCCTGCAACGCGCCCATCCCGGCAAGGAGCGCTCGATGCCCATGCTCTATCTGGTGGCGGGTTTGCGGCTGTTTCTGGGGGTGCATTCAACCCGTGTTTTTGCCGACGGCGGGCGCAGCCGGACGCGGGCGCGCATGGGCCGGTGCGCGCTGCTGACGCTGCTGACGCTGCGGGCGTTTGTGCTGCTGGCCGCCGCCTGGTCCCGGCCAACCGGATCAAGGCGCGGCGGCATCACGCGGTGGTCCTGGGCGTCAAGCTCTGGGCCTTGGCCCACCTGCCGGCCAGCGGCATGCCGGCCGATGCCGTGCTGTTTGGCAGTTTTGTGGTGTGGGCGGTGGCGCTGCTGGGCGTGGCGCCGTTCGGCCGAACACCCGGCGCGCCGGCCTCAGCCGTTGCGCTGCGCCAGGCCGCCGTGGTGGCCGGGGCCGGCAGGGCCGCCCATTTTCCGGTGCTCGGCGTCAAATACCGTTTGCTGCTCAGGGCTCAGCGCCGCGTAGAACGCCTTGGTGGCGTCGCCGCGCTGGTCCATCTCGGCATTCATTTCGCTCATGCGCTGGGTGCGCAGCGCCTTCATTTTATCGATCCGCTCGGGCGCGGTCAGCTTGTCGAGTTCGGCGCGCTGCGCGGCCATGGGCCGTTCGCCGCCCCTCATGCGTGCCGGCGGCTGCATCGCGGCGGTGAAGGCGGTCCAGGCGCCTTCCTGGACCGGGGTGATCTTG
>JACMQR010000142.1 GCA_014376885.1 Polaromonas sp. | reverse complement strand
TCGCCGCCGCCAATGCACAGCGTCGCAATGCCTTTTTTCAAGCCCCGGGCCTTCAGCGCATAAATCAAGGTGACGATGATGCGCGCGCCGCTGCAGCCGATCGGGTGGCCCAGCGCGCAGGCACCGCCGTTGACGTTGACGATGTCGTGGGCAATGCCGAGTTCCTTCATCGCGGCCATCGGCACCACCGCAAAGGCTTCGTTGATTTCCCACAGGTCCACGTCGATGATCTGCCAGCCGAGCTTTTTCAGCAGCCGGTTCACCGCGCCGACCGGGGCGGTTGAAAACCATTCGGGCGCCTGGGCAAACGTCGCATGGCCGAGGATGCGGGCGATGGGCGCGGCACCAAGGTCATGGGCGGTCGATTCGCGGCTCAGCACCAGCGCGGCCGCGCCGTCGCTGATCGACGAGCTGGAGGCAGCGGTGATGGTGCCGTCTTTTTTAAAGGCCGGCTTGAGCGAGGCAATCTTTTCCAGCCTGACCTTGCCGGGGGCTTCGTCGCTGCCGATGACGCGCTCGCCCGTCCGGCCCTTGACGCTGACCGGCACGATTTCGGCCTTGAAGGCGCCCGATTCGATGGCCTGCTGGGCGCGCTGCACGCTGGCGGTGGCAAAGGCGTCCTGCGCTTGCCGGGTGAAACCATATTTGGCGGCGCAGTCCTCGCCGAAGGTGCCCATCGAGCGGCCCGCTTCGTAGGCGTCTTCCAGGCCGTCGAGCATCATGTGGTCCATCACCCGGTCGTGGCCGATGCGCATGCCGCTGCGCGCCTTGGGCAACAGGTAGGGCGCGTTGGTCATGCTTTCCATGCCGCCGGCGACCATCACGTCGCGGCTGCCAGCGACCAGCTGGTCATGCGCCAGCAACGTCGCCGCCATTCCCGAGCCACACATTTTAGACAGCGTGACCGCGCCGGTTGCCGCGCTCAAGCCGCCCTTGAAGCCGGCCTGGCGCGCCGGCGCCTGGCCCTGGCCGGCCATCAGGCAGTTGCCGAACAGCACTTCATCGACTTTTTCGGGCGCGAGCCCCGAGCGCTCGACCGCGGCCCGGATGGCCGCGCCGCCCAGGTCGTTGGCCGACAGGCTGGCGAACTCGCCCTGGAACGCGCCCATCGGGGTGCGGGCAGCGCCAAGAATGACGATGGAATCGAGCATGGTGTGGTCCTTTAAACGGGGGGATGAGATGTCGCTGGATGCGGTGCAGTGCGTTCATCGGCAAGCGCCGCCGGGCGGGCCAGCGCAAACCGCTTTTGCTGCTCATACGGAAACACGTCGTACACATGGCCAGCACGGATGCGCGCCTGGTGGCTTTGCCAGAACGCAGCGTCGAGCAGGTCGGCATGGTGCTTCATGAACACCGCCCGTACGGCGGGGTTGCCGAGCAGAAAGGGCGCAAAGGTTTCGGGAAACACATCTTTCGGGCCGACGGCATACCAGATGTCACCGCTCATTTCTTCTTCCTCGGTGCGCGGCACGGGCACCTTGCGGAACTTGCAGTCGGTGACGTATTCGATCTCGTCGTAGTCGTAGAACACCACCTTGCCGTGGCGGGTGATGCCGAAGTTTTTCCAGAGCATGTCGCCCGGAAAGATGTTGGCCGCCACCAGGTCCTTGATGGCATTGCCATATTCAACCACCGCGCGCTCGATCTGCGCCGCGCCGGCGGGCTGGTCCGCGCCCAGATCAAACGCTTCTTGCAGGTAGATGTTGAGCGGAATCATGCGCCGCTCGATGTACACATGCTGGATGATCACTTCCACCCGGCCATCGCCGTCGCGGTCGCTGATCTCCAGCTGGCTGGGCGCGAATTTTTCAATCTCGGCGATCAGCGCGTCGCTGAACCGGTCGCGCGGAAACGCCACCAGGGTGTATTCCTGGGTGTCGGCCATGCGGCCTACCCGGTCGTGCTGCTTGACCAGCAGGTACTTGCCCTTGATCTGCTCGCGGGTGGTGTCTTTTTGCGGCGGGTAATAGTCCTTGATGACCTTGAACACATAGGGAAACGACGGCAAATCGAACACCAGCATGACCATCCCCTTGATGCCCGGGGCAATGCGGAACTGGTCGGTCGAATAGCGCAGGTGCTGCAAAAAATCGCGGTAGAACAATGTCTTGCCCTGCTTGGCCAGACCCAGGGCGTTGTAGATCTCGGCGCGCGGCATGCGCGGCATCAGGCCGCGCAGAAACTGCACGAACGCCGACGGAATGCCCATGTCGACCATGAAGTAGGCCCGGGCAAAACTGAACAGGATGAGCAAATCGTCCTCACCAAACAGGGCCGCGTCAATCACCAGTTTACCGGCGTCCAGCTGGCTTGAAATGCCCGGGTCCCCGCCCCGCCCCAGGGGACCAGGCGCCGGCTGGCTGTGCAGAACCGGCAGCGCAAAGGGAATTTCCTTGAAGCCGTTGATGACCTTGCCGACGATGTACGCGCCCTTGTTGCGAAAAAACAGGCTGGACAGCACCTGCAACTGAAAATTGGCCCGCAGCTTGACATCGCCCAGTTGTTCACCGATGGCTTGCGCCACATGGGTTGTATCGCGCGCCAAGTCCTCGAACTCCAGGCGCAGCTCGAAGTCTCCCACCAGCTTGAGCAGGGTCGCCTGCAGGGAGCTTGAAGTGGGGTAGTAGGCGCGGTAGGTGGGCTGCGCGGCCGGCTCGTCGTTTTCGATGTACTCGGTGCTGACGGCGGGCCGGACAAAAATAAAGTCGTTCTGAAAGTAGCTGCGGTGCAGGATTTTGGTGGTCACCGAGTTGAAGAAGGTTTCGGCCAGCTCGGGCTGGTGGTGGTTGACCAGCAGGCCGATGTAATGCAGCTTGACCTGGTGCCAGACCTCCATCGGCTGCTCGCCGGCCTTGAATTCACGCTCCAGCCGCGTCGACGCTTCGCGCACCCGCAGGTCGTAGAACTCGATGCGCTCGCGCTGGGCGCGCTGCTGGCCGCGCCAGTCGGCGGTTTCGAAGCGGTGCTTGGCGCGGCTCGATTCGCTGCGAAACAGCTGGTAGTGCCGGTTAAAGCCGTCGATCATCGCCTTGGCGATGTCGTAGGCCAGAGGCGAGTCAAGGCGCTGCGGAAACATGGCAAGGGCCCGGGCCGGCAGACCCTAGGCCGGCACGGCCTGGGCGGTCCATTTGGCCTGCACGCTGTCAAGAGCGTTGCGGTAGCGCTGGTCAAAGCCCAGCGGCCCGGACACCGACATCTGCAGGTCCTGCAGCAGCCCGTCGTGCACGCCGAAGGCCCAGCCGTGCACCCGCACTGGCTGGCCGCGCGCCCAGGCGTCGACCATGACGGTGCTGACCGACACGTTGACCACCTGCTCGATCACATTGATGTCGCACAGCGCATTGGCCCGCGCCGACTCGGGCAGGCTGCCCAGCAGCTCGCTGTGCCGGTGGCGCACATCCTGGATGTGGCGGATCCAGTTGTCGGCCAGCCCGATGCGCGCGCCTTCGAGCGCCGCCTGCACGCCCGAGCAGCCATAGTGGCCCACCACCATGATCTCCTTGACCTTGAGCCGCTCGACCGCGAACTGGATGGCCGACAGCGCATTCAAGTCCGAATGCACGACGATGTTGGCCACGTTGCGATGCACAAAAATCTCGCCCGGCTCGAGCCCGGTGATCTGGTTGGCCGGCACCCGGCTGTCCGAGCAGCCGATCCACATGTACTTGGGCGTTTGCTGGCGCACCAGGCTGGTGAAAAAGCCGGGCCGCGTGGCTGCCATTTCGGCCGCCCAGGCGCGGTTGTGGGCGAAGAGGTCTTGGATGGTCATGGGCCGTATTGTCGATGGCGTAAATTAAAGAGTTTCAGCAAACAACTCACGCCCAATCAGCATGCGCCGGATTTCGCTGGTGCCGGCACCGATTTCATAGAGCTTGGCATCGCGCCACAGGCGGCCCAGCGGATAGTCGTTGATGTAGCCGTTGCCGCCGTAGATCTGGATGCCCTCGCCGGCCATCCAGGTGGCTTTTTCAGCGCACCACAAAATCACCGACGCGCAGTCCTTGCGCACCTGGCGCACATGCTCGACGCCGAGCATGTCCAGGTTCTTGCCCACGGTGTAGCAAAACGCCCGGCCGGCTTGCAGCACGGTGTACATGTCGGCGACCTTGCCCTGGATCAGCTGGAACTCGCCGATGCTGCGCCCGAACTGCTGGCGGTCATGGATGTAGGGCACGACGTTGTCCATCACCGACTGCATGATGCCCAGCGGCCCGGCGGCCAGCACCGCGCGCTCGAAGTCCAGGCCGCTCATCAAGACCTTCGCGCCATTGTTCAGGCCGCCCAGGATGTGGTGCGCCGGCACCTCGACATTGTTGAACACCAGCTCGCCGGTGTGGCTGCCGCGCATGCCCAGCTTGTCGAGCTTTTGCGCCACCGAAAAGCCCGGCATGCCTTTTTCGATCAAAAAAGCCGTGATGCCGCGCGCGCCCAGCTCGGGCGCGGTCTTGGCATACACCACCAAGGTGTCGGCGTCCGGGCCGTTGGTGATCCACATCTTGCTGCCGTTGAGCAGGAAAACCCCGCCCTTGTCCTCGGCTTCCAACTTCATCGAGATCACGTCGCTGCCCGCGCCGGGCTCGCTCATGGCGAGCGCGCCGACATGCGCGCCGCTGATCAGCTTGGGCAGGTAGTTGCGGCGCTGCGCTTCGGTGCCGTTGCGCTTGATCTGGTTGACACACAGGTTGGAATGCGCGCCATAGCTCAGGCCGACCGAGGCACTGGCGCGGCTGATTTCCTCCATCGCGATCATGTGCGCCAGGTAACCCATGCCGGCGCCGCCATACTCCTCGCCGACGGTGATACCGAGCACGCCGAGCGCGCCCATCTTTTCCCACAGGTCCATCGGGAACTGGTCGCTACGGTCCAGTTCGGCGGCGCGCGGGGCGATCTCGGCCTGGGCGAAAGCGCGCACGGTGTCGCGCAGGGCGTCAATGTCCTCGCCGAGCTGGAAATTGAGTCCGGGCAGGGTGTTCATGGGGAAATCTTTCTGTGAAAAATGAGGGGGATGCGCGCTAGCTAATACGTTTTGGGCACCGGCACCAGGGTCTGCTGCATCAGGGCGCAGGCGCTTTGCCGGCCGTCAGCGGCCAGGTGCGTGACGTCGGCCGTGGCCACGATGATGCGCTTGCCGGCGCGCGCCACCCGGCCCACGGCGCGCAACTCGCCGTCCGCAAAGCCGGCCAGAAAATTGATCTTGTACTCGACCGTGACGACTTCCGTG
>JACMQR010000141.1 GCA_014376885.1 Polaromonas sp. | reverse complement strand
GGCAGGGCTGCCGTTAGCTGCTGCGCGCCCGCTGGTACAAGCCCTGCACCTTGGGCACATTGGCCTGGAGTTCCTGGATGCGCTGCGGACCCGACGGATGGGTTGACAAAAAGCTGGGACCGCTGGCGCCGCCGCCAGCCTGAGCCATTTTTTCCCACAAGCTGACGGCCGCCTGCGGGTTGTAGCCGCCGCGCGCGGCCAGTTCCAGGCCCACCAGGTCGGCATCGGTTTCGTCGTCCCGGCTAAAGCGCAGCGTCAGCAACTGGGTGCCGACATTGGCCGCCATGTCGCCAAGCTGCCCCAGCCCGAGCAATTGCGCGCCGAGTGACAGCAGCGTGCCGGTGCCCTGGCTTTTGGCAATGCGGGCCCGGGCGTGTTCACGCAGGGCATGGGCCATTTCGTGACCCATGATCATGCCGACTTCGTCGTCAGTCAGCCTGAGCTGGTCAAGGATGCCGGTGTAAAAGGCGATCTTGCCGCCCGGCATGCAAAACGCGTTGATCTGCTTGCTGCCGATCAGGTTGACATCCCAGCGCCATTGCCGGGCGCGGTCGTTCCACTGCGCGGTCTGCGGAATCAGGCGCTTGGCAATGACCTGCAGGCGCTGCATCTGCGGATGGTTGGGCGGCGCCAGCGCGCCCTGGGCCCGGGCCTCGGCGAGCAACTGGGCGTATTGCTGGGTGGCGGCGGTTTCAAGCTCCTCGGCGGGCACCAGGTTGCGCAGGCTGGACGAGCGGCCGACATCGACCTGCGCCCGCAGCGGCCCGGCTGCCAAGCTGGCCGCGCTGCCGGCAGCGGCCAGCAAAAAGCCGCGGCGCCCCTGCCAGGAAGAATGTTTGACATCGCACAAGAAGCACATCAGTGAATAATAGCCACAAACCAAAATCCTCATGTCAGACAAAATCCTTTCAAGCTCTAGCGTTGCAACGCCCTTGCCGCCCGGCGCCGATGCCGCCCTGCCCACCCCGGGGTGGCGCGCGGTCTGGCAGGTGTACCTGGAGCCGGCCACGCTGCGCATGGCGCTGCTGGGCTTTTCGGCCGGGCTGCCGCTGCTGCTGGTGTTCGGCACGCTGAGCTTTTGGCTGCGCGAAGCGGGCATCGACCGCACGACGATCGGCTACCTGAGCTGGGTTGGCCTGGCCTACGGCTTCAAATGGGCCTGGGCGCCGCTGGTGGACCGGCTGCCGATACCGCTGCTCACGCGCTGGCTGGGCCGCCGGCGCAGCTGGCTGCTGCTGTCCCAGGCGGTCATCATCGCCGCTCTGGTCCTCATGGCCATGACCGACCCAAAAGTTGCCCTGACGCCGGTGGTGTGGTGCGCGCTGGCCGTCGCCTTTGGCTCGGCGACGCAGGACATCGCGCTGGACGCCTACCGCATCGAGTCGGCCGACACCCAGCGCCAGGCCGCGCTGGCGGCCAGCTACCAGACCGGCTACCGCCTGGCGATGATCTGGTCGGGGGCCGGCGCGCTGTGGATTGCCGCGCGCGCCGAAGTCGCCGGTGCGGCCCTCTACCAGCACGGCGCCTGGCAGGCGGCCTACCTGGCCATGGCGGCGTCGATGCTGCTGGGCGTGGTGACGGTGCTGTGCGCGCCCGAGCCGCAGCGCCGCGAGCTGCCGCCCAGCAAGAACGCTGCCGACTGGCTCCAAAGCGCCCTGGTCGAGCCGTTTGCCGACTTTTTGCGGCGCTATGGCAAGCACGCCGTACTGATCCTGGCCCTGATTGCGCTGTACCGCATCAGCGATGTGGTGATGGGCATCATGGCCAATCCGTTCTATGTCGACATGGGCTACACCAAGGACGAGGTGGCCACCGTCACCAAGGTCTACGGCGTCGTCATGACGCTGGTCGGCGCGTTTGCCGGCGGCGCCCTGGCGATGCGTTTTGGCGTGATGAAGGTGTTGATGCTCGGCGCGGTGCTCAGCGCCGCCAGCAACCTGCTGTTTGCCTGGCTGGGCACGCGCGGGCATGACGTCGCGGCGCTGGTTTTCGTGATCTCGGCCGACAACCTGTCCAGCGGCATTGCCTCGGCCGCCTTCATCGCCTACCTGTCGAGCCTGACGAACATCAACTACTCGGCCACCCAGTACGCCTTGTTCAGCTCGATGATGCTGCTGCTGCCCAAGGCGCTGGCCGGGTACTCGGGCCGCTATGTCGATGCATTTGGCTACAGCAACTTTTTTATCGCCACCGCCCTGCTGGGCCTGCCGGTGCTGCTGCTGATTGGCCTGGCTTCGCGGTCAAAAAAGGCTGTGGTGCAATAGTCACGGCTGTATGCAGCTATGCTTTTTATAGCTTACCAAAAAACTTTTTGTTTACCGCAACTTTACGGTGCCTTCAAGCGCGGTTGCCGCTGGTCGCGCACCATGATGCCCATTTCGGCGCGTCTTCCGAAGGGCCGCGCCTTGCACACCGAAGGACCGGCACATGACCCAGCAGTTGTTGATGATCGAAGACGATACCCGCCTGGCCGCCATGGTGGGCGAATACCTGCGCCAGTCCGGCTATGGCTTTAGCCACGCCGCCAGCGGCGCCAGCGGCCTGGAGGCCTTGCAGGCCAGCGCGCCCGACCTGGTCATCCTGGACCTGATGCTGCCCGACATGGACGGCCTGGAGGTGTGCCGCCGAATCAAGGGGCGCGGCGGCGACCTGGCCCGCACCGCCATCTTGATGCTGACCGCCAAGGGCGACCCGATGGACCGCATCGTCGGGCTGGAAATCGGCGCCGACGACTACCTGCCCAAGCCGTTCGAGCCGCGCGAGCTGCTGGCGCGCATCCGCGCCGTGCTGCGCCGGGGCAGCCTGGCGGGCAGCGCCAGCGCGGCGTCCGGCAGCCAGCGGGTGATGCGCTTTGGCTCGCTGGAGATCGACCGCGACGCGCGCGCCGTGACGGTCTCGGACGCGGCCTGCGAACTGACGTCCTACCAGTTCGACCTGCTGGTGGCCCTGGCCGAACGGGCTGGCCGGGTGCTCAGCCGCGACCAGATCATGGAAGCCGTGCGCGGCCGCGAACTCGAAGCCTTCGACCGCTCGATCGATGTGCACATGGGGCGCATCAGGAATGCCATCGAGCTGGACGCCAAGGACCCCAAGCGCATCCTGACGGTGCGCGGCGTGGGCTATGTGTTTGCCCGGCAGCAGGACTGAGCGCCCGGTGAAAATGCACCTCTGGGCCCGTTTCACGTCCCACCTGTATGTGCGCATCTGGCTTGCCGTGGTGGCGACGGTGGTGGTGCTGAGCTTTTTGGTTGCCGCCGCCTGGCAGCTGAGCCGCTCGCCGCCGCAGCTGCCCATCCGCGAGGTGCTGGTGCACAACTCGGCCGGCGAGGTCATCGGCACCGCGCTAACCAAGCCGGACCGCAAGCTCGGCGAGGACATCGAATTCGACGTCGTCACCAAGGACGGGCAGAGCCTGAACCTGCTGCTGCCCCGGCCCCAGCGCCCTGCGGGCAATCCGTGGAACCGGCCGCCGTTCGGGTTTGGCTGGATGCTCGCCCTGGTCGGGCTGGCCGTCGCGCTCGGGGCCTACCCGGTGATGCGCCGCCTGACGCTGCGCCTCGAAGCCCTGCAGCGCGGCGTCGAGCGCTGGGGGGCGGGCGACCTGTCGGCGCGCATCAACGCCGAAGGACGCGACGAGGTGGCTTTTCTGGCCCGGCGCTTCAACCATGCGGCCGAGCGCATCGAAACCCTGATGCAGTCCCACAAGTCGCTGCTGGCCAATGCGTCGCACGAGCTGCGCTCGCCCCTGGCGCGCATCCGCATGGGGCTCGAGCTGATCGGTGTCGACAAGGCATCGCCGCAGCGCATGGAGATTTCCCGCAGCATTGGCGAGCTAGACCAGCTGATCGACGAAATCTTGCTGGCCAGCCGCCTAGACACCAAACAGGCCGATGCCGAGCCGTTTGAAACGCTGGACCTGACCGGCCTGGCCGCTGAGGAATGCGCCCGCGCCAGTGCCGAGCTGCAGGCCGAGCTGCCGAGCAGCCCCGGAGCCGGTGGCAGCCTGAGCGTGCAGGGCTCGCCGCGCCTGATGCGCCGGCTGATCCGCAACCTGCTGGAAAACGCCCGGCGCTACAGCCAGGGCGACATCAGCCTGGAGCTGGCCCAGAGCGGCACCGGCCCCGGGCGGCGGGCGATTGTCATGGTGCACGACCGCGGGCCGGGCGTGCCCAGCGCTGAGCGCGAGCGCATCTTCGAGCCTTTTTACCGCCTGCCGGGCGCCAGCGAGCGCGAAGGCGGCGTCGGCCTGGGCCTGGCGCTGGTCAAGTCGATCAGCGAGCGCCATGGCGGCAGCGTGCGCTGCGCGGAGCGCCCGGGCGGCGGGGCCTCGTTCATTGTCGAGCTGCCCATGGGCGGAACACCGGTGCAATAGTTCACGAAACGAGCAGTTTCAAGTAAAAAACTTCACAATCCCCTTTTTTGGGGATGTTCAGGCCGCTCAAGCTGAAGCACAGTAGCGATGTTGCTGTCACAACACTGGAAACCAGAAAAGTTAACAACACGACCCGGCGCAACCCCGACCCGCCATAAAAACTCAGGGTTGCCGGAACGATTTTTCTGAGAGGACTTTACAAGGCCATCGCAAGATGGCCTTTTTTTTCGCTCGCCCTTGCGGGCGCGCCTGGCCGCTCAGCGACCCTCCAGCGCCGCCAGCACCCGCTCGGGCCCGATGTGGTTCAGGCAGCGGGTATGGCCCAGCGGACACGCCCGCGCAAAGCACGGCGCGCAGTCCAGCGGCGGCTGGTAGGCCGGGTCGGCTTTGAGCCAGAGCACGCGGGCCCGGTCATTGAGCGGCGGCGTGTGCAGCGGGCTGGACGAGCCAAAAATCGCCACCTGCGCCACGCCGAGCGCGGCCGCCACATGCATCAGGCCGGAGTCGTTGCTGACTGTGCTGTGGCTGCCGGCAATCAGGGCCAGCGCTTGCGCCAGCGAGGTTTTGCCTGCCAGGCTCAGGCATTTGCCGGTATGCGCCGCGTTGGCCGGCTGGGCAATCTCGTCGCACAAGGCCGCTTCCTTGCCCGAACCAAGCAGCACCACCGGCCGGTCCAGCCGGCGGGCCAGTTCGGCGAAATGGCCTGCCGGCCAGCGCTTGGCCGGACCGAACTCCGCCCCGGGCGCAAACACCGTATAGCCGCCCGGCGGCAAGCCGAATTCGCCGAGCGTGGCCGCGATGCCGGCCGCATCGACGCGCAGCTGCGGCCGGTCGGCCTCGAAAGCGTCCGCACCGCTCAGGGCAGAGTAAAACGTCACCATCGGCGGCCGGGCTTTCAGGTTTTTCAGCCGGTGTGTCAGAAGGCCGACGCGCGCCTCGCCCAGGTAGCCGATACGCTCGGGAATACCGGCCAGGAACGGCAGCAGCGCGCTTTTGAGCGAATTGGGCAGCACATAGGCTTTGCTGAACTGGCCCTGGATGCGCCGGGCCATGGCGCGGCGCGCCGTGAACTGCAGGCCGCCATGGGCAAACGGGAACTCGATGACCTCGGCCACCTGCGCCATGGCGCGGTACACCGGCGCGACCCACGGCAAGGCGCCCACTGTCAGGCGCTCGCCGCGCGCCTGCAGGCGGCGCAGCAGCGGCTCGGTCATGACCGCGTCGCCAATCCACTGCGGCGCGATGATGAGGGAATTGGTCACTTAGGGTCTAGCGCCGCGTCACGACAGAGCGTGAGGAGTCTTTTCACCAGCCAGGGCAGCGGAACCGGCTTTGCCGGGCCGCAGGCGCAGCAGCCTCCTCGGTGGGCAGGGAGCCGCACGCAGTGGGCGACCGTGGGGGCTCAATGCCCACCGCCGAAATGCTCGCCGGCCTTGAGCTGGTACAGCGTGCCGCAGTACGAGCATTTGGCCTGGCCGGTGCGCGCCACGTCAAGGTACACCTTGGGGTGGCTGTTCCAGAGCTTCATGTCGGCCCGGGGGCTGGGGCAGAACACGCCGCCCTGGGCATTGAGATCGCTGGCGAGCAGTTCGATGGTCGATGACTTGCTCATGCGTTCAGACCCGCGTCAGCCAGGAGGCGTAGGCGGCATTGCGGCCATGGACGATGTCGAAAAATGCCGCCTGGATTTTCTCGGTGATCGGGCCGCGCGAGCCGCCATCGCCACGGTTGCCGATCTCGATGCGGTCGAGCTCGCGGATCGGCGTGACTTCAGCCGCCGTGCCCGAGAAGAAGGCTTCGTCCGAAATATAGATCTCGTCGCGGGTGATGGGCTTTTCCCGGATCTCGATTCCCAGGTCCTTGCAGATCGAAAAAATGGTGTTGCGGGTGATGCCGTTGAGCGCGCCGGCGCTCGAGTCGGGCGTGTAAACCACGCCTTTGCGCACGATGAACAAATTTTCGCCGGCGCCTTCGGAGGCAAAGCCCTGCGGGTCCAGCAGCAGCGCCTCGTCATAGCCTTCGTCGGTGGCTTCCATGTTGGCCAGAATCGAGTTGGTGTAGTTGCTCACCGCCTTGGCATGGATCATGGTGATGTTGACATGGTGGCGCGTGAAGCTGCTGGTCTTGACGCGGATGCCGCGGCGCAAGCCTTCCTCACCCAGGTAGGCACCCCAGGTCCAGGCGGCAACCATCAGGTGAATCGAATTGCCCTTGGGACTGACGCCGAGCTTTTCCGAGCCGATCCAGGTCAGCGGGCGGATATAGCCGCTGGCCAAGCCGTTTTCGCGCACCACGGCGAGCTGGGCCTGCATCACCTCTTGCGGTGTAAACGGGATTTTCATGCGCAAAATCTTGGCGCTGTTGAACAAGCGCTCGGTGTGCTCCTCCAGCCGGAAAATCGCCGTGCCGCCGTCCGGCATCTGGTAGGCACGCACGCCCTCGAAGGCGCCGCAGCCGTAGTGCAGGGTATGGGTCAACACATGGATCTTGGCGTCGCGCCACTCGACCATCTGGCCGTCCATCCAGATTTTGCCGTCGCGGTTGTCCATGGAAGGGGCTGCTGGGGACATGATGCTGATCCTGTGAGTTATGTGAATAGTTGCGCAAGGGTGTCTGGCCCGCTGGCGATTTTACGGCGCAGGCGGCGCAGCGCCGTCAAGCGGCCGGAAAAGCGCATGCTGCGCCAGCTTGCCGCCGACAAAGGTGCAGGTGACATGCGACTGCGAGCCGTCGGTCCAGCGAAACACCTCGGGCTGCGCGTCTTTTTCAGACTGCGGCTGGCCGAGCGCGCGTGTCATGGCGATCACATGCATCAGGCTCACGCCGGGCTTGAGCTTGGCGTTGAGCATGACGGCGCTGCCGACATAGCCGATCGGCCGGTTGGCGGCCCGCTTGAGAACGGCCATCATGCGGGTGAAATGCAGCAGCAGCCACATCACCAGCCCGGTGGCCACGGCCGCCACGCCCAGCCAGCCGTACTGGCGGTAGGCCAGCGCTACCGCCGCGATGCCGGCCACGGGCACAAAGATTTTCTGGAAGTTCATGGCGCGATTTTCGCAGGCCCCGCAGGCAGACGGCCTGTGGTGACTGCGTAGCCGGCCCGCCAGGGCGCCAGGCGTGCCGCGCCGGCTCCGGGGGGAACCGGTTTAGGATGCCGCATGGACGAACTCAAAACCCTTCAGTCGCTGGGGCTGGTCTTGCCCAGCCCGGCCTATATCCTGGGCGCCGTCGTGTTCGGCCTGGTCGGCCTGGTGGCCTACCGGCGCGGCCGCAAGACCTCGACCGCCGCGCTGACCTGGACCGGCGTGGCCTTGATGCTTTACCCGTATGCGGTGCCGCAAACCTGGCTGCTCTGGACGGTCGGGGCGGCGCTGTGCGCCTGGTTGTACACACGCTGGAACTGAGCGCAGGCAAGCCAGACAGCGTTCCGGCGCTTTTTCCAGGCCTTTAAGAGCGCTCGTGCTTGAAGGACGAGCGTCTGCAGCTATTTATTTAGTAGCAATGCGCCAGGCCTCCTGCCCCCAGGCGGGCGGCCGCTTCACTGCAGGCGGCGCACCAGGTCGAGCGCCTCCTCGATGCGCTCGACTGCATGGATGGTCAAGCCCTCGATGGGTTTTTTCGGCGCATTCGCCTTGGGCACCACCGCCACGCTGAAGCCCAGCTTGGCCGCTTCCTTGAGTCGCTCCTGGCCGCGCGGCGCGGGCCGCACCTCGCCGGCCAGGCCGACCTCGCCAAACGCCAGGAAGCCCTTGGGCAGCGCCTTGCCACGCAAGGACGAGGCAATCGCCAGCATCACCGCCAGGTCGGCCGCCGGCTCGCTGATGCGCACGCCGCCCACCGCATTGACAAACACGTCCTGGTCCATGCAGGCCACGCCGGCGTGGCGGTGCAGCACGGCCAGCAGCATCGCCAGCCGGTCTTTGTCCAGGCCGACACTCAGGCGGCGCGGGTTCGGCCCGCCGTCGTCGACCAGCGCCTGGATCTCGACCAGAAGCGGCCGCGTGCCCTCCAGCGTCACCATCACGCAGCTGCCGGGCACCGGCTCGCTGTGCTGGCTCAAAAACATGGCGCTCGGGTTGGTCACGCCCTTCAGGCCCTTTTCGGTCATGGCGAACACGCCGATCTCGTTGACCGCGCCGAAGCGGTTCTTGATGGCGCGCACCAGGCGGAAGCTCGAATGCGTGTCGCCCTCGAAATACAGCACCGTGTCGACCATGTGCTCGAGCACGCGCGGGCCGGCCAACGCGCCGTCCTTCGTCACATGGCCGACCAGCACGATGCACACGCCGCTCGACTTGGCCGCACGCGTCAGGTGCGCGGCGCATTCTCGCACCTGCGCCACCGAGCCCGGTGCCGACGTCAGCAGGTCCGAATACACCGTCTGGATCGAGTCGATCACGGCCACCGCCGGCTGGGTAGCCTCCAGCGTCGCCAGGATCTTGTCGAGCTGGATTTCGGCCATGACCTTGACCTGCGAGCCGTCCAGCCCGAGCCGGCGCGCCCTGAGCGCCACCTGCGCGCCGCTTTCCTCGCCAGTCACGTACAGGGTGTTGAGCCCGGCGCGCTGCAGCGAGTCGAGCGCCTGCAGCAGCAGCGTCGATTTGCCGATGCCCGGGTCGCCGCCGATCAGCACCACGCCGCCCTCGACAATGCCGCCGCCCAGCACCCGGTCGAGCTCCTCGTGGCCGGTCGGCGTACGACTCATGTCGCTGGCCTCGATGTCGGCCAGCGCGGTGACGTCGCACGCCTTGGCGAGTGATTGGTGCTGGGTGCTGTAGCGGTTTTTCAGCGCGCCGGGGTTTTCGGCGACCGACTCGATCAGCGTGTTCCAGGCATTGCAGGCCGGGCATTTGCCGAGCCACTTGGGGCTGGTGCCGCCGCATTCGGTGCAGGTGTAGATCGTTTTCTCTTTGGCCATGCCGCTAGTGTAGGGACGCAGGCACGGACTACCGCGCCCAGGGGGCAAGGGGGAAAGCCGGTCGGCATTTCCGGCCCGGCCCGGGCCGGGCCGGTGATTTTCAGGCTCAGCGCAGCATCGCGGCCATGGCCGACTGGCAGTTGACCATGCGCACGGCGCTTTGCACCGTGGGCGCTTCGAACGCCACCTGCGCGCCGCCCATCCGCTGCAATGCCGGCCACTGGCAGAACGGGTCGGCCATGGCGGGCGCGGCCGTCTGGATGCGAACCGCCAGGGGGCCGGGCAGCCGGTAGGGCCGGGCCTGCCCGAGGGCCGCCAGCCCCGCGGCCACGCCGGCGCGGATGTCCCGGCAGGCCATGGCCGGTGACAGGCTGATGCCGCTGGTCTGGCCGATGGCCTGCTTGGTCTGCACAAAGGTGGCGTGCGGGAACAACGGGCAATGCTCGCCGATGAACACATTGTCGCCGCTGGCCATCACCACTGGCACGCCGAACTCGCCGGCCAGCGCGCCGTAGATGCCGGCTTCGCCCAGCTCAGTCTCGTTGAAATACACGCCGGCAAAGGCCAGGCTGTTGATGGTGTGCGCCAGGATGCCCCGGCACTGCGCCCGCGAGTGGTAGCCGACCAGGCAGACCGCGTCCACGCCGCCGTCCACGCCGGCCATCATGCCCAGGTAGCGCGGCTTGCCCATCACCGCCTGGGCGCGCGCATCGAGCACGTCGGGCGGCAGGTTGCGAAAGCCGCCGTGCGAGTCGTTGACCAGCACCTCGGTGGCGCCGGCGTCGAAGGCGCCGGCAATGGCGGCATTGGCCTCGTGCGTCATCAGCAGGCGGGCGCGCTCGTATTCCGGGTTGCCGGGGCGCACCTGTTCATGATGGAATACGCCGGCCACGCCTTCGATGTCGGTGTGGGCATACAAGGTGACGTTGCCCAGGGGCGCCAGCAGCGACGTCACCCGGTCGGTCAGTGCCAGCACCGGAACCCCGGCCGCGCGGGCACGCTGCGCCAGAATGACGGTGTCGCCGAAATAGCGCGGAAAGGCAATCGCCACCAGCAGGTCTGCAG
>JACMQR010000140.1 GCA_014376885.1 Polaromonas sp. | reverse complement strand
CCAGGCCGTAAAACTCGATGAACCGGCCCTGCTCCCAGATTTGCAGGGTTTGCGCGAAATAGGGACCGGCCGGCGCCTGGTTCAGCAGGCTCAGGTGAATCACCAGCGCCAGCAGGGCCAGCGCCGCCGCCACGCGGCACGGCAGGGCGAGCAGCAGCGCGGCCAGCAGCACGGCCAGGCCCAGGCCGGCGCGCACCGGCGCATCCAGCCAGGCCCAGGCATGCTCGGGCCCGTAGCTCAGCGCCGCCGACAGGGCCGAGGCGCCCAGGCCGGTGGCCAGGGCGGCGCCCGCAAACACCGCCCGCTGGTGCAACGCGCGGATCACGCAGTACCCCAGCAGGCACGGAATCAGGCCGCCCAGCGCCACGCAGAGCAGCTCGGCCAGCGGCACCAGCGGCTGCAGCTCGACATCGCGCACCGGCAGCCACTCCAAAAAGGGCGAGTCGGCCAGCGTGGCGGCGGCGGCCGACTCCAGGCGCTCGAACACCTGGCCCAGGCCCAGCGGCACCGCCGCCGGAAACAGCAGCGCCGGCGGCCAGAGCAGCAGCAGCACCAGCACATTGCGGGCATCGGCTGAAAACCAGCGTTTTCGCACCCGGCCCCAGCGGTCCACCAGCCCGGAACGCTCCAGCGCCAATGCGCCGCAAGCGCCCAGCCAGGCGCCCAGCGTGTTGAGCGCCAGGTCGACATTGGACGGCACGCGCACCGGCAAAAAGCCCTGCAGGGTTTCCATGGCCAGCGACAGCAAGCCGGCGGCCAGCACGGCGGCGCTGGCCGCCCAGGCGACGCGCCGGCTGCGCAGGCCCGACAGCGTCAGCAAAAACCCCAGCGGGGCGTAACCCAGCAAATTGACGCCGACATCAAAACCGGTCCAGTACCTGGGCAGCGGCGCGAGCAGGAAACCGAATGGCGAGATGCCCTGGTTGCGCCAGCCGGAAAACGGATACAGGCTGGCATAGACCACCAGGCACACCAGCGCCAGGGCCAGCAAAAGGGGCACACCCGCATCATCAGGAATTGGCACACCCCCATCGTCGTCACTGCGCTGCGCTGCGTGTACTTCCTTTCCCCCTTGCAGGGGGCGACGCATGTCATCCGGCAAAGCCGGCCGGCCCGCGTCTGCTGGCGAAGTCGGGTACGGGTTGGGTACGTCGGACATCGCCGGGTGCTGTTTGCCTTAGAACGGCTTGACGATCACCAGGATGACGGCGACTGTCAGCAGCAGCACCGGCACCTCGTTGAACCAGCGCATCCAGACATGGCTGCGGGTGTTGCGGTTGTCGATGAATTTGGCCAGGATGCGGCTGCACGCATGGTGGTAGCCGATGGCCAGCACCACCACGGCCAGCTTGGCCTGCATCCAGATGCTGCCGCGCCCGATGCCGTAGCCCAAGTACAGCCACAGCCCCAGGACCATGGCCGGCACGGCCAAAAGGGTCGTGAAACGCAGCAGCTTGCGCGCCATCAGCAGCAAGCGCTCGCGCTCGGCAATGCTTTGCGGCGCCACCATGGCCAGGTTGACAAAAATGCGCGGCAGGTAAAAAAGACCGGCAAACCAGCTGGTGATGAAAATGATATGAAAAGATTTGACCCAGAGCATCGGGCTAGTTTAGCGCTCGCTGCTTCGCTGCAGGGCGGTGCCGCCCATGGCCCGCAGCGGCCAATGGACCGCTGCATTGCGCTGCCCAGCCAGGCAAAAAAAAATCCCGGCGCCATGCAGGCCAGCCGGGATTGAAATGCCTTTTTGCTGTCACACGCAAAGGCCCCGCTCAGGGAGGAAAAGCGAGGTGCAATCGCCATTCACTGGTAACCGCACAATTTCATTCTAATCCCCCAAAATTGATAAAAGTAGCCAGCGCCGGACATATCGTCCGCAAACGCTTGTAAAGGTTTGTTTACTTTTACGGCCCAGAGCCCCTCTTGAAATAAATCCAGGTGCAGGCAAAGCTTTGGCACAATTTGGCGTATGACTGCTTCGAACTTCGCTTCCTTCCCGATGGGCCGCCCCCGCCGGCTGCGCCGTGACAGCTTCACGCGCAACCTGGTGCGTGAAAACCGGCTTTCCGCGCACGACCTGATCTATCCGGTGTTCGTGCTGGCCGGCCAGCACCGCCGCGAGCCGATTGCCTCGATGCCGGGCGTCGAGCGGCTCAGCCTGGACCTGCTGCTGCCGGTGGCCGAGGAATGCGTACGCCTGGGCATTCCGGTGATGGCACTGTTCCCGGTGATCGACGCGTCGCTCAAGAGCGAAAACGGCGACGAAGCCACCAACCCCGAGGGCCTGGTGCCGCATGTCGTGCGCGAACTCAAAAGGCGCTTTCCCGAGCTCGGCGTGATGACCGACGTGGCCTTGGACCCGTTCACCACCCATGGCCAGGACGGCCTGCCGGACGCCCACGGCTACATCCTGAACGACGAGCCCCATGAGGTGCTGGTACAGCTGGCGCCGAGACAGGCCTAAGCCGGCGTCGACAACGTCGCGCCGAGCGACATGATGGACGGGCGGATCGGCGCGATTCGCGACGCGCTCGAAGCTGCGGGCGAGATCCACGCCCGGATCATGGCCTACAGCGCCAAGTACGCCAGCGCGTTCT
>JACMQR010000139.1 GCA_014376885.1 Polaromonas sp. | reverse complement strand
TGGCAAAGGCATTGAAGATGCCTATTGCATTACGCCGATGGTCGAGCTTGATGCAGACTTTGAGTCGGTCCGCGACAAACAGCTTCAAACAATTCCCGATCATGCAAAAGCGTTTATCGCATTTGAGGAAAAAGCAGACAAGTCGGTGCTTGCCTCCCTGGCAGCCGCTGCAAGCCCGTGTTGAAACCAGCGCGCCTGTCCACTGTAGTGCCCAGGCTCCCAGGCCCATGACGGCATGTCAAGCACCGGTTGCCGTGTCGTCAGTCACACGACCCGCAACCTTGCATCACGCTTTTGCGAGTGGCGGCAGGGTTTGCTGATGCTGAACCACTTTCCACATTCCATGCGCCAGTCGGCGGTAGGTTGAGGTGCAGTAGGCGACATAACCTTTTTCGTCGTCTTTATAGGCTTCAACTTTGTAGCCCACCACGATCAACCCTTCTTGCGGCCGCATGACCTGCCGTTGAGATGTGACAACCCTTGACCAGCGCGGTGTGTCGGAAACCGCGCTGATCGCCTCTTGTCCAGCCATCACAAACGGCGGCTCGGGCAGCACCATGAGGCATTCACTGTCAACCAGTTCGCGGTAATGCTCCGCACTGCCAGTCCATAAACTTTCCTCGAATTCCCAAATTTGGTGGTTTTCCATGTCAGTCCTCGTCGTGTCAACATTGATCCGCGATACATCCAGTTCAAGCTGCAACGCCATGCCCTGCTTTTTTGATGGCACAAGATGGCATGGACTGCCCTGGCGGCGCTAGAAACAACACACGAGTTCACCTTTCACGCATCGCCGGGCATGTAGGGCTTTTCATTCAAGAGCCGTAGGATCACACAGGCAATCGTGGTCTAGCATGAACGAAGCCAGTATGTGCTTTCACAAAGTCACCTGGGACCACAGACGGGACGATACATCTTGGCCGCGTCAGATTGAGAGTCGAGCTTGTTGATCTGATACTATTTTTATAGCTGTCAACCCTTGCGCGCATTGCGCAAGCGGCATTTTTAACAATTTTTTGATTGCTCTACTTCACCAAGCTCAGCAGCTCTTTGAACGCCGGATGTTCACAGGTGCGCGCCCACTCGAATGCCACCATTTCGGTGGTCACCAGCTCGGCGCCGTTGCCGGCCAGCCGGTCGAAAGCGGCATCGCGGTTGCGTTCGCTGCGCGAGCTGCAGGCGTCGGTGACGACCCAGACGTCGAACTCTTCTTCGAGCAACTCCAGCGCGGTCTGCAGCAGGCAGACATGCGCCTCGCAGCCTGCCATCACGATCATGCTGCGGCCTTCATCCTCGGGCTCGGCGGGTTTTTGCAGGTGCTTGGGCAGGCTTCTGGCATTGCCGCCCTGGCTGGGCTTTCGCACCGGCGGGCGCAGCCATTCGATCAGGCCGTCGGAGGCCGCGCTGAAATTCATTTTGGCCATTGTCTTGCCGCCGGCCGAATCGATGGCCGCTTGAATTTCCGGCAGGTTCTGGCCCAGCTTGTCTGGGTTTTGCGCCGTGCCCCAGATCGGCACGTCCATGAGCCTGGCCATGCGCGCCAGGCGCATGGCATTGGCAATGACGATTTCATTTTCAAAAATAACCGGCATCAAGCGGGTCTGGTAATCAATCAGAACGAGTTGGCAGTCATCGGCATCTAGCAGCATGGTCAATCCTTGGAGTTGCCCGCCATTATCCAGCGCCATTTTTTTCTGCGGCGCGCTAGCGAACGACGCGCGCCCGGTCGACGATGCGGCCGGCCTGCGTCCTGGACACGGCAGCGCCCATCGAGCCGGTGCTGGTCCCCCAGCCCAGCGTCACGGCACCCAGCCGGGTGGCCATGAACCCATCGACCACCTCGGGCGTCGAATGGCGCAGCAGCTCGGCCCCTTGAATCGCCCGGGCCATGGCTTCGCTGGCCGGCCGGGCCAGAAATTCGTCGGCCATCGCCTGCTCGACGAGCGGCGCCAGGGCGCTGAGGAAGGCGTCAAAGCGCCCGTCCATGCCTTTGACCGCATGCACTTCGGCCATGAAAGCGTCGCGGGTGGCCGGCTCCTTGAGCAGCGAGCGGCGCACATCCATGCACATCATGTTGGCAGAACCCTCCCACACGCTGTTCAGCGGCGCTTCGCGGTAGATGCGGGCCATCGGGTTTTCCTCGATGAAGCCGTTGCCGCCGTGGCATTGCAGCGCTTCATAGGCAATCGCCGGAGCCCGCGAGCAGTTGAAGAACTTGGCCATCGGCGTGGCGATGCGGGCAAAGGCTTTTTCCTGCGCGCTGGTTTCAATGTGGTCGGTGGCCCGGGCCACGCGCAATGCCAGCAGCGTGGCCGACTCGACCTCGATGGCCATGTCGGCCAGCACGTTGGTCATCATCGGCTGCTCGGCCAGTGTGCGCCCGAAGCCCCGACGGGTTGTGGTGTGGTTGAGCGCCAGCGTCAGCGACTGGCGCATCAGGCCGGCCGAGCCGACCGCAAAGTCCAGCCGCGTCAGGTGCGCATGCGACAAGATTTCGCGCAGGCCGCCGCCTTCCGGGCCGACGCGGATCGCCAGCGTGCCGGCGTACTCGATTTCGCTCGACGCATTGGACTTGTTGCCGCACTTGTCCTTCAGGCGCTGGATGAGAAAACGGTTGAAGCTGCCGTCCGGCAGGGTGCGCGGCAGGAAAAAGCAAGTCACGCCGCCGCCCACCTTGGCCAGGGTGAAAAAGCCATCGGACTGGGGCACCGAGCAAAACCACTTGTGGCCGGTCAGCTCGTACCAGTGGGCTGTGGCGCCGTGGTAGTCGGCGCTGTGCGAAAACGCGGCGGTGGTTTGCGTTTCGCGCAGGTCCGAGCCGCCCTGCTTTTCGGTCATGGCGTAACCAATCACGACCGAGGGTTTGTTGGCCACTTCACGGCGGCTGAATTCGTAGGCGGTGCCGCACACCTTGTCAGCCCAGACTTTCAGGCAGGGCTCGGTCTGGAAGCCGGCAAATGCTGCATACGCCATGCCGGTCGGGCAGGCCGTGCCGTGCTCGACCTGGTTCCACAGGTAAGACAGCGCAGCCCGGGCAAAGTGCGGCTGCGCCTCGGGCGCCGTCCAGGCGAGCGAATGCACCTCGTGCTTCCAGGCCAGGGCCATCAAATGGTGCCAGCTCGGGTGAAATTCGACCCAGTCGATGCGGTTGCCGTAGCGGTCGTGCGTCTTGAGTTCAGGCAAATGGCGGTTGGCCAGGCGCGCGAGCTCCTGGATGTCTTCATCGGCCACCAGCTGGCCCAGGGCCTGGCAGCGCGCGGCGGCCCACGGCGCTTCGCGCTGCACGGCGGCCAGCAGCACCGCGTCATCGCTAAAGGCATTGAAGCCGGCCAGCGGGCCGGCCTGGTTCATCACCAGGTGCGTGCCCGTTGGCGCTGATGCGTCGCGGGCGGGCAGCAGATTGGCAGTATCAAGCGGTGCATTCATGTCAGTCTCCGGGTGGGGGATCAAGCGGATGCGCCACTGGCCAGCCGGCCCGGCAGCGCGTCGAGGTAACGGGCAAACAGCACGGTCGCGTCCTGGCCGAACATGCGAATCCGGCCGGTGTGCTGCAGCAGCAGCAGGCCCACGCCGTGGGCAAACAGGGCGGTGTTCTCGCTCAGGGCAGCTTGCGGCGCCAGGCCCATGGCCTGCAAGGCAGCTTCGCACGGCCGCAGCGCGTCGTGCAGGCGGTCGTTCAGCTGGTTGTTGAGTTCGGCGCTCAAGCCGCGTGGCTGCAGGCCCTGGACAAGGTAAAAGCCCAGGTCGAGGTCGCGCGGGTTGGCGGCGTAAAAACCGAACCAGGCATTCGCCTTGCCGCGGAGCAATTCAAACGGCAGAGCCTCAACACGACCCGCTGCTTCGACCGCCGCATTGAGCCGCTCCAGCGACTCGGCCAGCAGCGCGCCATAGATCGCTTCCTTGTTCTCGAAATACGAATAGATCGCGCCGGGTGTGTAGCCGGCTGCCTTGGCGATTTCGCGGATGCTCGCACCTTCGATGCCCAGGCGTTGGAACACCGCGCGCGCCGCATCCAGCATGAGCGCCCGGCGCGAATCGTTCAGGGCTTGCTGGCGTTGAATTTTGGCTTGCATCGGTTGAATATAAGACCAAAGCGAAGGGATGGCGCTGAATAATTAAACACTTGCCAAATAAATTGAACGCTGTTTAAAATTGCCAGCAATTACTTTTGGGGATCGTTGATGAATGCACCTGCTCCCGCCGCCAGCTTGATGTCCGGCAGCGATTTTCGCGAGTCGCTGCGCCGCTACAAGCCGCGCGTTTTTCTCGATGGCCGGCTGGTTGACAGCGTCGTCGACGAGCGCGGTTTCGGCCCGGGCATCAATGCCATCGCGCTGACCTACGACTACGCGCTCAAGCCAAAATACGCGCCGATCATGACGGCGGTGCAGCACACCAGCGGCAAACTGGTCAACCGTTTGTCACACATCAACACCAGCAGCGGCGACCTGCTGAACAAGTTAGAAGCCGTGCGCCTGGTCTGCCAGGAAACCGGCTGCGCCCAGCGCTACCTGACGCACGATGCGCTGAACGCCATCGGCCAGGTGTCCAGCCGCATCGACGATGCGCGCGGCACGACCGAGAACACGGCCCGTTTCTTGAATTACCTGCACCGCGTTCAGGACCAGGACCTGACGCTGGGCATTGCCATGACCGATGCCAAGGGCGACCGCAGCAAGCGGCCGCATGAGCAGAGCAATGTCGACAGCTACCTGCACATCGTCGAGCGCAATGCCAAAGGAATCGTGATTTCAGGCACCAAGGCCATCGTGACCGGCGCGCCCTATGTGCACGAACTGCTGGTCATGCCGTGCCGCAACATGGGGCGGGAAGACGCCGACTACGCCGTCTGCTGCGCGGTGCCGGTGGACGCGCCCGGCATCACCATCATTGCCCGGCCGGCCGGCCGGCCAGGTGAGAAACTGGAACATGGCGATGCGCTGTTCAGCCGCAAGTACGGCCAGAGCACCGGCGTGGTCATGTTCGACAAGGTGTTCGTGCCGCACGACAGCGTGTTTTACGCCGGCGAATGGGAGCATTCCGGCCACCTGACCTACAGCTACGCGACGCACCACCGGCACACCTGCATCGCTGCACGCGCCGGCTTCGGCGACCTTTTGATCGGCGCCGGCGCGCTGATGTGCGAGGCCAACGGCTTCGATCCGGGTAAGGAATCGCACCTGCGCGAGCAGATGGTCGAGCTGATCACCATCACCGAGAGCTTTTACGCCTGCGGCGTGGCTGCCAGCGTGTACGGCAAGCCGGATGAGTACAGCAAGACATTCATGCCCGACCCGGTGTTTTCGAACATCGGCAAGCTGCTGCTGGCGACCAAGATTTACGACATGCACCGCATTGCCCACTATGTGAGCGGCGGCCTGATCGTCACCCTGCCCGGCCCGGACGAGGACCACAATCCGGAAACCGGTGCCAAGCTGTCGGAGGTGCTGCGCGCCAACCCAAGCGTGCCCTACGAGCAGCGCATCGAGACCGCGCGCTTCATCGAAGACCTGAGCGCCGGCTACCAGGGCGGTTGGTACAGCGTCATCAGCCTGCATGGCGGCGGCTCGCCGGCGGCCATGAAGCAGGAGATTTACCGAAACTACCCGATCGGCTCGAAGGTCGAGCTGGTCGAGCGCATCCTGGAGCGCGGCATTGCCGCCGACGGCTCGCCCGCCGCCGCGCCGCACGACCCGAACCGGGCGATCACCAAGAACCGCCAGCCCGGCAAATGCTGCGACACCGGCTGCGCCGTACCCGGCCAGCCGGTCATGGTGGATTTGCCCGATGTGCAAGCCACGCTGCCCTCGCGGCGCGCCGGACCTTCAGCACCGGCTCAGTAGCTGCTCAGATTCTGGATGGCGTCGACCACCATGCTGGTGCCGACGGCCAGCAGCAAGATGTCGGACGCCACCCGCACATACCGGTAGCCCGAGGGCGGCGCGCCGAGCTGGTAGACAACGGTTTGCGGAACCTGGTAATAAATCACATTGCTGGGCAGACGCTGGCCCACGACGTATTTTTTGGCCTGGCCGGGCGGCATGCAGCCGTTGTTTTTCTTGGCCAGGCCGGGCGGGCAGCGACCGGCCTGGAACTCGTTGCCGTAGTAGTTGTTGATCACCACCCGCTGTGGCTCACCGAAGTAATAGCCAGCCCTCAGATCCCTGTCTTCATGCTTTTTGCCGTCTTTTTTGCCGCCGTAGCTGGACTCGAACTGATCGTCCTCCTGCCGGTCGCGTTGCTTCTTGCCCTGCTTATTTTCATGCTTGCTCTCCTTGTCGCTTTTGTCGCCCTTGCCGCCACCGCCGGCCCATTCAGGCTTTTCAGCAAAGCTGGTGGTGCAGGCCAGCGCGACTGCCAGCAGGCAGGCAAAACTGCGACTGCGTTGAAAAAGCGACAGGTTCTTACGGTGCGGTGTCATGACAAACTTTCCAGGTGATCAGTCGAATTGACGTCTTGGGCAAACATTTTCTCAGCCAGCCGGCCGGCTGAAAGCTTGAAAAGCGGCCAGTTCTGATACATTGTTTCTCACACTGTACTAATAAAAACATATTTTTATCGTTTTAGCGCTTAATTTTTAATTTTCCGTGGGTTGA
>JACMQR010000138.1 GCA_014376885.1 Polaromonas sp. | reverse complement strand
CATGCACGCCGCCTACGACGACCTGCCCGGGGAACTCAAGACCCGGCTGGCGGGCATGACCATCACCCACGATTTCGCCAAGTTCTGGGACAAGATGCGCCGTGAAAAAGGCAGCAGCCGGCCCGCGCTGACCGACGCGCAACGCCAGGCCAAGCCGCCGGTGACGCACCCGGTCTTCATGACACACCCCATCACCGGGAAAACGGTGCTGTACGCCAATCCAGGCTACTCGATGCGCATCAACGAACTGCCCGAAGGCGAGAGCGACCGCATCCTGGCGTTTCTGTTCGAACATCAGTTGCAGCCCAAGTACCAGTACCGCCATCGCTGGAGCGTGGGCGACGTGCTGATGTGGGACAACATGGGCACGCTGCACAACGCAGTAGCCGATTACCGGCCCGACGAGCACCGCTACATCAAACGCTGCCAGGTCATGGCAAACCGCTATTTCGAACCGGCCGCAGCGTGAAAATCATCACCTACCGCAAGGACCTGGGCCCGGTGCTGACCGGCGTGGTGGTCGGTGAACAGGTGCTGGACATCACCGCCTGGACGGCCGGCCGGCCGTTCAGCGCCGCCGCCCAGCAGCACCATGCGGCAGCCGGTGTGGCAGCGCCCGCTGGCGGCATCATGCGCTGGCTGCAGTCCGGCGCGGACGCGATCGAGGCGCTCGGCGCGCATGTGCGTTCTGCGCTGGCAACGCCGGGCACCCGGTACGACATGCTGCAGGGCGTGCAACTTTATGCCCCGGTGCCGCGGCCCGGAAAAATCATCGCGGTGGGACGCAACTACGCCGACCATGCCAAGGAAACCGGGGTGGCCCCGTTCGAGTCGCCGCGCATCATCTTCAAGGCTCCGTCCTCGGTGGCGGCCCCCGGCGCCCCGGTGCGGCGGCCTGCCAGCGTTCAAAAAATGGATTTCGAAGCCGAGCTGGCGGTTGTGATCGGCGCGTATGGCAAGGACGTTCCCGAAGCGCAGGCGCTGGCGCTGGTGGCGGGCTACACGATCCTGAACGACTTGAGCGCGCGTGAATTCCAGTTCGACATCGCCCCGGCGCAGACCACCTTCGCCAAGAGCATGGACGGCTTTGCGCCGATGGGCCCCTGGCTGGTGACGCGCGATGAAATTCCTGATCCACAGACGCTCGACGTGTCGTGCTGGCTGAACGGCGCGCAGATGCAGCACGGGCGCACTGCCGACATGCTGTTTCCGGTGGCCACCCTGATTGCCTACGTTTCCAGGTTCATGACGCTGGAGCCCGGCGACGTCATCACCACCGGCACGCCTGCCGGCATCGGCGCCTTCCGGCACCCGCCGGTTTACCTGCAGCCCGGCGACCGGCTGCGGTTTGAAATAAGCCGGATCGGCGCCATGGAACACCTGATCGCCTGAAACCATCGGCGCCCGCCCCCAACAACCCGCCCCAAAAAAACGGAGACATCCCATGAAAAAATTTTTGTTCAACCTCGCCGCCGCTGCTTTTGCCAGCTCTGCGCTCATGTCCGCACAGGCGGCCGACTTTCCCAGCAAACCGATCCGCCTGGTGGTCGGGTTTGCGGCGGGCGGTCCGACGGACATCATCGCCCGGGTCCTGGGCAAGGACATGTCGATCCTGCTGGGCCAGCCGATCATCATTGACAACAAAGCCGGCGCCAGCTCGATGATCGCCACCCGGGAGGTTAAAAATGCCGCCCCGGACGGCTACACGCTGCTGTTTTCGTCGCTGGGCCTGAATGTCAACCCGATCCTGCTCGGCGAGCAGGCTGGCTACAACCCGAAAACCGATTTCACGCCCATTTCCAATGCCGCAACGCTGCCCCTGGTGGCGGTCAACGCCCACGATGCACCGGCCAAAAGCATGGCCGAGCTGCTCAGGACGGCGCAGGGCAAGCCGGAGGCGGTGAGTTTCGCCTCGTCGGGCAGCGGCGGCTCCGGGCACCTGGCCGGCGAGCTTTTGGGAACGCTGGCCAAGGCAAAAATGCTGCATGTGCCCTACAAGGGCAATGGCCCGGCGCTGCTCGAAGTGATGGCCGGGCGGGTCGATTTCATGTTTTATCCGGTGATCGGCCTGGCCGACAACGTGGCGGCCAAGCGCATCAAGATCCTGGCGGTGGGCACGGCAAAAAGACTTTCCCAGTTCCCCGACGCGCCGACGATGTCGGAAGTCGGCTTTCCCGGCTTTGAATCGACCGCGCCCTGGGTCGGTATGCTGGCCCCTGCCAAGACGCCCCCCGCCGTGGTCAACCGCCTGAACGACGCCATGGTCAAGGCACTGGCCAAACCGGATGTCAAGGCGCAGCTTGAAAAGCTGGGCGCGGTCATCGTGGCCGATTCGCCGTCCGAGTTTGCCGCCTACCTCAAGCGCGACTACGACCGCTGGGACCAGTTGATCAAGACCGCCGGCATCAAGGCCGATGTCAATTAAAGCCCGCCCACATTCCCCGCTTGCCACCAGGACCGACCCGTGCCCTTGAACGTCGCCACCGCCTATTCCATCGAAGACCTGCGGCTCGGCGCCCAGCGACGGCTGCCCCGCGCCATTTTTGATTTTTTCGACGGCGGAGCCGAAGACGAAACCACCTTGCGCGACAACGCAGCGGCCTACCAGCGCGTTCGCCTGGTGCCCCGGGTGCTGACCGATGTCTCGGCCATCGACACCGGCACGGTCATGCTGGGCCAGCCGGCGCAGCTGCCGATGGCGATTGCGCCCACCGGCGCCGTCGGCTTTGGCTGGCGCGGCGGCGACCTGGCGATTGCCCGGGCGGCAGCGGCCGCCGGCATTCCCTACACGCTGTCGAGCACGGCCACCGCGTCCATCGAGCAGATCGCCGACGGCGCGCCGGGACGGCTCTGGTTTCAGGCCTACATCCTGCGCAACAAGCCGTTTCTGCAGGCTCTGATCGACCGGGCGCAGGCCGCGGATTACGAGGCGCTGGTGATCACCGTGGACCTGCCGGTGGGCGGCAAGCGGGAACGGGACTTTCGCAACCATTTCTCGGTGCCGTTTCGCTTCACGCCCCGGAACCTGGCGGACTTCGCGCGGCACCCCGGATGGCTGTCGGACATCATTCGTTTTGGCATGCCAGTGATGGAAAACCTGATCGGCCTGGAAACCCGGGCGACCAGCGCCACGGCGATTGCCTCGTCGGTGGGCCGCAACTACGACCCGTCCTTTGACTGGGAAGATCTGCAGAAAATCCGCGACCGCTGGCCCCGCAAGCTGATCGTCAAAGGCATTCTCAGCCCCGACGACGCCGTGCGCGTGGCGGCCATGGGCGGCGACGCGGTGGTGGTGTCCAACCATGGCGGCCGACAGCTTGATGGCGCGGTGGCCACCTTTGATGCCCTGCCGGGCATTGTCAAGGCTGTCGATGGCCGGATTCCGGTGCTGCTGGACGGCGGCGTGCGGCGCGGCAGCGACATCTTCAAGGCCCTGGCCCTGGGCGCGCAGGGCGTCATGCTGGGACGCGCCACGCTCTACGGGGCAGCCGCCGCGGGCGAGCCTGGGGCCAGCCGCGCGCTGGCCATCTTGAAGGACGAGCTGGTGCGCACGATGCAGCTGTGCGGCGTGCGTTCGACCCGGGATGTGAAGGCGTCCGCCCTGTTCTGACGGCTCTGAAACGGCTCAGGCGGACGGCAGACACGCCTGCAGCGCGGCCACCGTGCGCGCCGTCGCCCCCCGGTTGCGCGCCGTGAACGCCAGTCCGGCCGCCACCGCCTGCGCCCGAGCGGCCGAATCTCCCAGCAGCGCCAGCCCGGCCTGCACGCCCTGCGTCAGGTCTGCTGCACGCAGCGCAGCGCCCTCGGCCTGGGCCAGCGCCGCCGCCTCGGTGAAGTTGAAGGTGTGCGGTCCCATCACCACCGGGCAGCCGCAGGCGGCGGCCTCGATCAGATTTTGCCCGCCCAGCGGCGCAAAGCTGCCGCCGAGCAGCGCCACATCGGCGGCTGCGTAGTACAGCGCCATCTCGCCCAGCGAGTCGCCCAGCCAGACATCGGCGTTGACCGCTTCGGCGCTGTCGGCCGGGCTGCCGGTCCAGCGCGAGCGGCGCGACACGCCCAGCCCCTGGCGGGCCGCCAGCGCGGCCACCTCGTCAAAGCGCTGCGGGTGGCGCGGCACCACCAGTGCGACAAAAGCACCTTCCGGCTCTGATGCTATTGAATCAATAGCTGTAAAGACCCGCCGAGACTGCACAAGCGCCTTTATTTGCCTGAAAAACTCGTTTTCCTCGCCCTCCCGGGAGCTGGCGAACATCAGCACAGGCCGGGCCAGCGCCCGGCGCCAGGAACGGCCGGTGGCCAGTTGCGCGGCACATGGCGCGGCATCGAACTTCAGGTTGCCGAACACGCCGGCCACGGGCGCGTCAAGAGCGCGAAAGCGCTCGGCATCCAGCGCCGTCTGGGCATACACCGCCGACAGCGCGCCATAAGCCGGCCGCGACAACGGCGCCACCTTCTGCGCCTGCTTGAGCGACTTGGCCGACAGCCGGCCGTTGACCAGCACCAGCGGCAGGCCGCGCGCCTTCGCCTGGGCCACCAGGTTCGGCCAGACCTCGGTTTCCATCAGCAGGCCCAGGCGCGGCTTGAAATGGCGGAAAAACCGCTGCACCGCTGCCGGGCTGTCCCAGGGCTGCCAGACCTGCACATCACCAGGCCGGCCGATGGCCTGGAGCAGCGCCCGCCCCTCCTGTCGGCCGGTGGCGGTGCCATGCGTGAGCAGCAGGCGCAGCGCCGGATGCTGCAGGCGCAGCGCCTTGAGCAGCAGGGCGGCGGTGCGGGTTTCGCCCAGCGACACTGCATGCACCCAGACCAGTTCACAGGCCGCTTCGGGCGGCTGGCTGTAGTGGCCAAAGCGCTCGTCGACCGCTTCGAGGTAGCCCGGTTCCTGGCGGCCGCGGCGCGCCAGCTTGCGGCGCAGCAAGGGCGCGCCCAGCGTCATGAGCGCCGAATACACCCCAAGCGCCCAGCCGCTCATGCGGAACCAGCCCCGGACTCCAGCAGATCGAACGCGCCAAGGGGCTCAAGGGGCACGCCATTGTCGGCATCCAGGCAGGCCAGCCAGGCCCGCCAGACCTCGTCCACACCCGGCGCGGGCCGGGCGAACACGCTGACCTGGCGCCCGCTGGCTTCATCCGGGCCGGTGCGCCAGGCAGTGTCAAAGTTGTAGACCTGCACATGCGGCATGTCAAGCGCCACGGCAATATGGCTGACGCCGCTGTCCACGCCGATGACGCCGGCGCACCGGGCCATCTCGCGGGTTAGCGTATCGAGCGGCAGCAGCGGCCAGACCAGCGCATTGCCCGGCGCGCCTTCGTTGAGCAGCCGCGCAATAGCCTGGCTTTTGGCCAGCTCTTTTTCACTGCCGTGGGCCAGTACGACCTGGTATCCGGCATGAATGAGCCGCCGGCCCAGGGCGCTCCAGTGGCTGAACGGCCACTCCTTGTCGGCGCGGGAGGTGCCATGCACAAAAACCACCCGGTTGGCGATTTCCCGCGCCGCCGCCAGCCCCGGCGCCGGTGGCAGGCAAGCGCCCTGCACGCCAAAATCCGGCCGCCCGGACGCGCTGTAGCCCAGCGCCCGGGCGGCCAGTTCGCGCGAGCGCTGCACCGCATGGACATGCGGCGCGATGCGCAGCGCCACATCGGCCAGCCAGCGGGTGGGCGCCTCGTAGCCCGAGCCATCGGTCTGGTTGGCCAGCGCATAGCGCTTGCCGCCGGGCGCCAGCCGCGCCAGCCGCGCCACCAGGGCAGACTTGGTCAGGCCCTGCAGGTCGATCACCGCATCGTAGGCATCTTGCTGCAGCGCCGCCCGAAAAGCTCGCCATTCCCGGCGCGTTGCTGCCGCCAGGGGCGACTTACGCCAGCGCCGGATTTCGCAGGGGATGGCGCGGTGCAGCCCGGCGCTCAGCCTCAGGACCGGGGCAAACGAGGCCTCGACCACCCAGTCGATCTGCGCGCCTGGCAGGGCGGCAAGAATGTCCTGCACCACCGGCAGGCCATGCACCACATCGCCTAATGACGACAGCTTTACGAGGAGGATTTTCACGCGGGTTTGCTGGCTTGTTGCTCCTTCCCGCCTTTGGGGGAAGGAGCAAAACCGGACACCATCAATGCGCGGCGGCTGCAAACACCGCATCGGGCTTGACGCTGCGCAGCAGCACCAGCATGTCGGCCTGGATGCGGTCCAGCGCCGCCTGGGTCTGGCCCTCGAAGCGCAGCACCAGCACCGGCGTGGTGTTGGACGCGCGGATCAGGCCAAAACCGTCGGGCCAGTCCACGCGCACGCCGTCAATGGTCGAGATTTGGGCGGGTGCCTGGAAATGCGCCGCCTTGATAAGCGCCACCACCGCCGTGTGCTGCTCGCCTTCGGCGCAGGGCACATTGATCTCGGGCGTGCTGAAGCTGGTCGGCAGGCTGCTCAGCAGCGCGCCCGCATCCGCAGCCCGGCTGACGATTTCCAGCAGCCGGCAGCCGGCATAGGTGCCATCGTCAAAGCCGAACCAGCGCTCCTTGAAAAAGATATGGCCGCTCATCTCGCCGCCCAGCGGCGAGTCAACCTCCTTCATCTTGGCCTTGATCAGCGAATGGCCGGTCTTGAACATCAGCGGCACGCCGCCGGCGGCCTCAATGTCGGGTGCCAGGCGCTGCGAGCATTTCACGTCGTAGACGATGGTGCCGCCCGGCACGCGGCTCAGCACATCCCGGGCAAACAGCATCATTTGCCGGTCCGGGTAGATGTTCTGGCCGTCCCGGGTGACGATGCCCAGGCGGTCGCCGTCGCCGTCGAAAGCCAGGCCGAGTTCGGCATCGCCGGCCTGCAGCACCCGGATCAGGTCCTGCAGATTTTCGGGCTTGCTCGGGTCCGGATGGTGGTTCGGGAAGTTGCCATCGACCTCGCTGAACAACTCGGTCACCTCGCAGCCGATGGCCCGGAAAATCGCGGGCGCAGTGGCCCCGGCAATGCCATTGCCGCAATCAATGACGATCTTCATCGGCCGGGCCAGCTTGATATCCGAGACAATGCGCGCCTGGTAGGCCATGGCGACATCGGCCGGACGCACCAGGCCGCCCGGCTTGAGCACCCAGGCGTCGCTGTCCATCATTCCCCGGATGGCCTGGATGTCGTCGCCATAAATCGCCCGCCCGGCCATGACCATCTTGAAGCCGTTGTAGTCTTTGGGGTTGTGGCTGCCGGTGACCTGGATGCCGCTTTTGCACAGTGTGCTGGCGGCAAAGTACAGCATCGGCGTGGTCACCATGCCAATGTCGATCACCTCGATGCCAACCGCCACCAGGCCGCGCATCAGGGCCGCGCTGAGCGACGGGCCGCTGAGCCGGCCATCGCGCCCGACCGCCACAGCGGTTTCGCCCTGGGCCAGCGCAATCGTGCCGAACGCCATGCCAATGCCCTCGGCCACCATTTCAGTCACCGTGCTGGGCACGATGCCCCGGATGTCATAGGCCTTGAAAATCGACGCGGCTGCTTGCATGGGGAACCTTCTGTAAATTTATCTGGCACGGCAGCGCCAGATGGCGAAAACAAACCTTCGGGACTGAGAATTTTATACAGCCCATGTAACACCCAGGACACATCGGAAAAAGCTGGAAATGCCACACCGGAAATTTGAAAAAGCGCAGTCGTAAGCCGGGGTTTCACAGCAGCGCCTGGGCCGGGTTAAATTTTTTTAGACCGCATGTTCGTTTTCTGCTCGCAATGTGGACAACACCGACACGTCCGAAAACGGCCAGCGCCAGGCGTGGGCGGCGTCTATCATTGCCGCATGCCGACGCCCACCGCCCTGCTTTCAGACGACGACTGCTTTCTTGCGCTGCAGGCGAAAGACGCTCGTTTCGACGGCCGTTTTTTTACCGGCGTGACGTCGACCGGCGTGTATTGCCGGCCGGTGTGCAGCGTGCGGACACCGCTGCGCAAAAACTGCCGCTTTTTCGGCCATGCGGCGCAAGCCGAAAACGCCGGCTTTCGACCCTGCCTGCGCTGCCGCCCCGAACTGGCACCGCATTCGGTGGCCTGGTGCATTCAGGACGCGTCCTATATCCTGGCTCATCAGGCTGCGTTGCTCCTGGACGAACCATCGGCTTGCTCTGTCGAAGGAGTTGCTGGCCGGCTGGGCGTGAGCAGCCGCCATCTGCGGCGAATTTTCGACGCCCAGTTCGGCGTCACGCCGCTGCAGTAT
>JACMQR010000137.1 GCA_014376885.1 Polaromonas sp. | reverse complement strand
GAGCCGCGCCTGATTGGCCAGATGGTCGAGGTGAAGATCACCGAGACCAGCCAGCGCTCGCTGCGCGGCGAGGTGCTGACGCGGGACCGAGCCGCCCTGGCCGCCATGCCGGCTTGATTTCGCCCCTTGCACTCGGCCCCCAAGTCCATGCTGCAGCGGTTTTCATTCCGGCCCCTGCTGGTGATTGCCTTTTTGCTGATTGCCGCCCTGCTGGGCACGGCGTCGCTGCGGGCGGTGTTTGCCCTGGAGGACCTGACATTGCAAAGCCGCGACAACGCCGCGCGCGCGCTGGCGCTGAGCGGCGCGGCCCAGTCGCTCAGGGAACGCAGCATGTCGATGGAGCGCAGCGCCCGGCAGTCGGTGGTGCTGGACGACCGCGTCCTGCGCCAGCGCTTTCGTGAAGAGGCCCAGGGCACCACCGAGATCCTGGCCCGCCTGGCCCGGGAAAAGATACCGGCGGCGCAGGAGCGGGCGTGGCGCGCCCACCTTGACACCCTGCTGGACCTGCTGACCGGCCCGCTGGACACGGCGCTGGCGCGCGAGCACCAGCTGGCCCAGGAATTCCAGGAACTCGAACGCATCAACACGGCGATTGCGCTGCAGGTGCAGCAGGCCATCCAGCAGCGCAACCAGTCGCTGCAGGACCGGCTGGAAACCAGCCGCCAGCGCCTGGCCCAGCAGGTCACCTGGGCCATCGTGCTGGCTGTGCTCATGGCGCTGGCTTTTGGCGTGTGGTTCACCCGGCCGCTCAAGCGGCTGGAAAACGCGATCGTCGGCCTGGGTGAAAACCGGCTCGACCAGGTGATCGAGATCAACGGCCCGGCCGACCTGGCGCTGGTCGGCGAGCGGCTGAACTGGCTGCGCCTGCGCCTCGTCGAGCTGGACGCCGACAAGTCGCGCTTTTTGCGGCACATCTCGCACGAGCTCAAAACGCCGCTGGCGTCGCTGCGCGAAGGCGTGTCGCTGCTGGAAGACGGCGTGGCCGGACCGCTCAGCCAGGACCAGCGCGAAATCGCGCTGATCTTGAAGCACAACACCGGCCTGCTGCAAAGCCAGATCGAGGACCTGCTGCGTTTCAACACCGCCGCGTTCGAGGCGCGCCAGCTGCGCCGGCAGAGCGTCGACCTGCTCCAGCTGGTGGAAAACCAGGTCGAGGCGCAGCGCCTGCAATGGCGCGCCCGGGAGCTGACGGTGCGCCTCACCGGCGCGGCCCTCAGGATGGAGCTGGACCCGGAAAAAATCGGCACGGCGCTGGCCAACCTGCTGTCCAACGCGATCCGCTATTCACCGCTCAAAGGCACGATCGAGCTGGCGCTCAGCGAGCAGTCCGGCCGGGTGCATATCGACATCCGGGACCAGGGCGTCGGCGTGGCGCCGGCGGACCGGGCGCGCATCTTCGAGCCGTTTTACCGGGGCGAACGCCAGCCCGAGGGAAGCGTGCGCGGCAGCGGCATCGGCCTGTCGATCGTGCAGGAATACATTGCCGCCCATGGCGGACGAATTGAGCTGCTGCCGCAGGCATCGGGCAGCCATTTCAGGATAGAGTTTCCCCATGTTTACAAAAGTTGATTTTTTCGGTCGCCACCGCCGGGTCGGTGGGACGGCGGTGGGCGCCGCGCTGGCTGCCGCCCTGCTGGCCGCCTGCACCGGGACGCCGCCCTTGGCAAGCCGGCCGCCCGCAGCGCCTGCGCCCGCGCCAGCGGCCAGCAGCGCCGGCGCGAACGGCGCCAGCGCCGCAGCAGCAGCTGCTGCCTTGACAGCGCCGGCAAGCGCCGCGCCGACCCCCGAGCGGGACGCAATTGTCCGCGTGCTGGCCTATTTTGACCGCGTTCGCAGCCAGTCGGCCACCGAGCTGAGCCAGGAAGTGGCGCGCCTGGGCAACCCGTATGTTCCAGCCAACCAGCTGCAGCTGGCCCTGGCCCTGGGCCAGCTGCGCCAGACACCCGAGCTGGTCCGGGCGCAGGAGCTGCTGACCCGGCTGCTGGCCAACACGGACGCCGAGGCCCAGGCATTGCACCCCCTGGCCCGCCTGCTGGCCGCCCGCTTTGGCGAGCAGCGCCGTCTTGAAGACCTGCTGGACAAGCAGACCCAGCAAACCCGCGACGTGCAGCGCCGCCTGGACCAGACCAATGAACGGCTGGAAGCGCTCAAGGCCATCGAACGCAGCCTGACCAGCCGCCCGCCGGCGCCGGTGGCGCCCGGCGCGCCGGCCCCCGCCAACCGCAGCCGCCCGGCCGCCCCATGAGCGCTGCGCCGTCCGCGCCGCCACCGGCGACCGACCTGCTGGTGGTCGACGACGATGCCGACATGCTGCGCCTGCTCACCATGCGGCTCACCGCAGCCGGCTACCGGGTGACAGCCGTCACCTCGGCCGAAGCGGCGCTGACCGAACTGCAGCTCAGGCGGCCCCAGCTGGTGCTGAGCGATGTGCGCCTGCCCGGCAAGGACGGGCTGGCGCTGTTTGACGACATCCGCCTGCTGCATCCATCGCTGCCGGTGATTTTGCTGACCGCACACGGCACCATTCCGGACGCGGTCGAGGCGACCGAGCGCGGCGTTTTCACCTACCTGACCAAGCCGTTTGACGGCAAGGGCCTGCTGGACAAGATTGCCGAGGCACTGGCCCTGAGCGCGCCTGTCCGGCCGGCCGGCGATGGCAGCGCGCCCGACTGGCAAACCCACATCATCAGCCGCTCCAGCCGCATGGCCGAAGTGCTGGCCGAAGCGCGCATGGTGGCCCATACAGAGGCCAGCGTGCTGCTGCGCGGCGAGAGCGGCACCGGCAAGGAGCTGCTCGCCCAGGCGATCCACCAGGCCAGCGCCCGGGCCGCCAGGCCGTTCATCGCGGTGAACTGCGGCGCCATTCCGGAGGCGCTGCTCGAGTCCGAGCTGTTCGGCCATGTCAAGGGCGCCTTCACCGACGCGGTCAGCAACCACAAGGGATTGTTCCAGGCAGCCCATGGCGGCACGCTGCTGCTCGACGAGATCGGTGACATGCCGCCGGCGCTGCAGGTCAAGCTGCTGCGCGTGCTGCAGGAGCGCGAGGTGCGGCCGGTGGGCGCCAGCCAGTCGATTCCGGTCGATGTGCGCATCATTTCGGCCACCCACCGCGACCTCGAAGCGGCCATGGCGGCCGGCGACTTTCGCGCCGACCTGTACTACCGGCTCAATGTCGTGACCCTGAGCCTGCCGCCGATGTCCGAGCGCCGCGAAGACATTCCGCTGCTGGCCAACCACTTCCTGGTGACGCTGGCGGCCAAGTACGGCAAGCGCCTGAGCGGCTTTGCGCCCGAGGCGCTCAAAGCCCTGGGCACCGCCGCCTGGCCGGGCAATGTGCGCCAGCTCTACAACGTCGTCGAGCAGGTGTGCGCCCTTTCCAGCACGCCCCTGGTGCCGCTGGCGCTGGTGCAGCGCGCCCTGCGCTCGCCGAGCATCGAGGTGCTGACCTTCGCCGAGGCCAAGCAGCGCTTCGAGCGCGACTACCTCGTCGGCCTGCTCAAGCTGACCGACGGCAACGTCGCCGATGCCGCCCGGCTGGCCGACCGCAACCGCACCGAGTTTTACCGTCTGATGCAAAAGCACGGCCTGACGCCGGGCCACTTCAAGCCGGACTATCCGCACGCCTCACCCGACTGAGTCGCTTTCTGGCGACAGGGCATGTCGTTGATTCATAACGACTTTTCAATTAGCTCGGTAATCTTGTCGCTCTGCGGCGACAAAAACCGCCATTTCAGTCGTTCTTGGCGCTGTTTTGGCTGCCAAAAACCGTTGCATTGCGCCAGGTTGTTGATTTGAATCATGTTTTCCAAGCTGGCACAGGGTTTGCCCTAGTGATTCCATGCACGCCTTTTTTCATGGTTTTCAAGCCGTACCGGCACCGCGCCGGCAGCGGGCTTTTGCTTCCCTGGCAGGCGCCGGGCTGCTGGCGCTGGGCGCCTTGGGCAGCAGCCCGTCTTTCGCCTGGAGCCTGGACGATGTCGCCAAAATCGCCAGCCAGCGGGCCGGCGCTCCGTTCAAGGAAGCGTCCCATGCGGTGCCGGCCGAGCTGGCCAAGATGGAATACGACGACTACCGGGACATTCGCTTCAAGCCGGAAAGCACCTTGTGGCGCGCCGACAAGCTGGCCTACGAAGCGAACTTTTTCCATGTCGGCCGGCACGGCGACTCGGTTCGCGTCCATGAGGTCACCCCGGCGGGCGTCAAGCGCATTGCCTACGACCCGGCCAAATTCAATTTCGGCAAGAACAAGCTGTCGCCGCAAAGCTGGGGCGACCTGGGCTATGGCGGCGTGCGTTTTTTCAGCAACCTGAATTCACCGACCTACAAGGACGAGCTGGTTGTTTTCTCGGGCGCCAGCTACTTCCGGGCGCTCGGCTCGGGCCAGCTGTACGGCCTGTCGGCGCGCGGCCTGGCGGTGGACACCGCAGGCCCGAAGGAAGAATTTCCGCGCTTTACCGACTACTGGCTGGAAAAGCCGGCCACCGACGGCGCGCCCCTGGTCATTTATGCGCTGATGGACTCGGAGCGCATGACCGGCGCCTACCGCTTCGATGTCAAGCCCGGCGAGCAGACCGTCACCGAGGTGCGGGCGCGCATCTACTTGCGGCCCACCGACAAGCCGGTGACCACCCTGGGGCTGGCGCCGCTGACCAGCATGTTTTTCTTTGGCGAGAACCAGCCGCGTCCCGGCGACTTCCGCCCCGAGGTGCATGACTCCGACGGCCTGATGATCGCCACCGACGACGGCCAGGGCGGCGGCGAGTGGCTCTGGCGCCCCTTGCAAAACCCGGCCTCGGCGCTGGTGACGTCGTTCAGCGTGCAAAAGCTCAAGGGCTTTGGCCTGATGCAGCGCGACCGCGCCTTTCGCAGCTACGAAGACACCGAGGCGCGGTACGAGCAGCGGCCCAGCGCCTGGGTGACGCCCTTGAACGACTTCGGCCCCGGCCGCGTCGAGCTGCTGCAGTTCGCCACGCCCGACGAAACCCACGACAACATCGCCGCCTACTGGGTGCCTGAAAAAATGCCCGCGCCCGGCAAGCCGCTGGACATCGCCTACCAGATCGCCTGGCAGGGCAAGAACCAGCAGTTGCCGCCCAACGGCTGGGTGACCCAGTCGCGCCGCGGCATCGGCTACAGCAAGCCCGGCGCCGACCTGGCCGGCCAGCAGGTGCAGTTCGTCGTTGATTTTGCCGGCCCGGCGCTCGACGCCCTGCCTGAAGCCGCCAAGGTCGAGGCCGTCACCACCGCCAGCGCCAATGCCCGGGTGGTCGAAAGCCTGGCCTACCGCAACCCGGCCACCGGCGCCTGGCGCATGACCGTGCGCGTCGAGCGGCTCAAACCCGGCAATGCCGCCGAGCCCGCCCAGCCGATTGAGCTGCGCGCCTTTCTCCAGAACAACCACCAAACCCTGAGCGAAACATGGACCTACCTGATCACCAACTGATGCGCCGCAGCCCGCTGCGCGAGGAACGTCATCCGAATGCCGTCACGGCGCCGCCGCTGCATCGCGGCTCGATGGCGCCGCGCCCGTGGCGCGGGTTCTGGAACAGCCTGGGAGCGGTGGCCTTGTGGCCGGTGGCCCGGCTGACCGGCTCGGCAGTCGTCCAGCCAAATGCGTCGAGCCCTGCCGTGGCGCCATGGCAGATTGCTGCCAAGCGCCGCCGGCTGGTGTTCATGCTGCTGACGCTGGTCAGCACGGTGCTGGCGACGCTGCTGTTTGCCGACATGCAGCCGGCCTATGACAACGCCTTTTTGCAATACGGCCAGCTGGCGCTGTTCGCCCTGCTGTCGGCCTGGGTGGTCACCGGCTTCATGACGGCCATGATGGGTTTTTATGTCACGCTGTTTGGCGACGCGCACACCTTGTCGGCCAAGCAGGTGCAGCACCACACACTGAGCAAGGCCACGCGCACGGCCATCATCATGCCGATCTGCAATGAAGACGTGCGCACCGTGTTCGCCGGCCTGCGGGCCACCTGCGAGTCGGTCGCGCTGAGCGGCCATGTGCAAAATTTCGACGTGTTCGTGCTGTCCGACAGCAGCAACCCGGCCATCGTCAAGGCCGAACGCGCTGCCTGGGAAACCCTGCGCGGCCAGCTGGCCAGCCAGCCCGACCAGCCGCAGATCGAGGTCTATTACCGGCGGCGCTTGCGCCGCACCGACCGCAAGGCCGGCAACGTGGCGGACTTTTGCCGCCGCTGGGGCAAGGACTACCGCTACATGGTGGTGCTGGACGCCGACAGCGTGATGAGCGGCGACTGCCTGGTGTCCATGGTCAAGCTGATGGAAGCCAACCCGAGCGCCGGCATCATCCAGACCGCCACCCAGGCCATCGGCCACGTCACGCTGCATGCGCGCGCCCAGCAGTTCGGCTCGCGCGTCACCGGGCGCCTGTTTACCCTGGGCATGCAGTTCTGGCAGATGGGCGAGTCCCACTACTGGGGCCACAACGCCATCATCCGCATCGAGCCGTTCATGCAGCATTGCGCGCTGGCCCACATCGAAGGCACAGGCGGCATGGCCGGCAGCATCATGTCGCACGATTTTGTCGAAGCCGCCCTGATGCGCCGCGCCGGCTTTCATGTCTGGCTGGTCGCCGACCTGATCGGCAGCTACGAGCAGCAGCCGCCCGATTTGCTGGCCGAGCTGCAGCGCGACCGCCGCTGGTGCCAGGGCAACCTGCAGAACTCGCGCCTGATCGCCGAGCCCGGCCTGCACCCGGTGCACCGCTCGATGTTCGCCACCGGCGCCATGGCTTATTTGTCAGCGCCGCTGTGGCTGTGCTTCATGACATTGGGCACGGCGCTGTGGCTGTCGGGCTCGCCGATGGTCAGCGACTGGGCCGTGCTGCCCGGCGAGCTGCTGTCGCTGTGGGTCTGGACGCTGTGCATGCTGTTTTTGCCGCGCGTGCTGGGGTTGGTAGCGGTGCTGCTCAAGGGCCAGCAGCAGGCCTATGGCGGCACCGCCAGCCTGCTGCGCAGCGCGCTGCTGGAAACATTGATCGCGCTGCTGCAGGCGCCCATCCGGATGCTGGCGCATTCGCTGTTTGTCGTGGTTGCGCTGACCGGCCTGAAGCTGGAGTGGAAGTCGCCGCCGCGTGAAGCCGCAGCCGTGCCGTGGCGCCATGCCCTGGGCCAGCTCGCGCCGATGAGCGCCGTGGTGGCGGGCATGGCCGCCGGCATCGCCATGGTCGACGCCAGCGCCCTGGTCTGGCTGCTGCCGGTCGGCCTGCCGCTGCTGCTGTCGGTGCCAATGACGGTTCTGACCAGCAAGGTCGGCGTGGGCACCGCGATGCAGGCGCAGAACTACCTGTTGATTCCGGAAGAAACCCGCTCGCCGGCAGTGCTGCGCCGCGCCTGGCTGCATGCCAGCCAGCTGGCAGCGCCGCGCTTGAAAGCGGCTTGAGCCCGGCCGTGCCAAAATCTCTGAAAAGCGCTTGATTGCTACAAATTCAGTAGCTAATAAGATAAGCCAGACAAGCGCTTTCCATTGCTGGGACGAGGAACATCAGGTTTTGACCACCGGCCCACCTGCCCACATGGTTAAACGTCTTTGAAACCATTGACTTTGAAGAAATTGATAAAGTGAAGCGCTGAATCACTGACTTTTCCGGGCAATCCGGGCTCCAGAATGTCAACCCACCCCTTTTTGGATGGGCAGAAGAAATGACCCATGAAACTTTCGCTCTTCATCGCTACCCACCTCGAAAAGATCCTGCTTGAATGGGATGTGTTCGCCCGGACGCTTTTTCCGGCATCTCCCGTGCCGCCGCCCCATGTGCTGCGCGACCATGCCCGGGAAATCCTGCAGGAAATCGTTGCCGATCTGGGCAGATACCAGACGGCTGCGCAGCAAAAAGAAAAATCCGAAGGCCAGGACCCG
>JACMQR010000136.1 GCA_014376885.1 Polaromonas sp. | reverse complement strand
TCACTTTTTACGATGCCGACTTTGACGAGGAAGACGAGGATGGCGGCGAAGGCGATGAAGCCCGTGATGACTTCGTGATCTATTTTGTCGGACCGACGCCGGCCGCGATCATGCAGGTCCAGCGCGATTTGCTGGTTCAGGACCTGATTGGCCTGCTGGAACGCCATTTTGACGGCTCCGAGCTTGGCGAGGTCGTGCAGGCGGTGGACACGTTGTTTGGCAAGCGCTTTGACGAGCTGGCCAACTCCATGCAGCTCGGCCGGCCGCCGCGCGGCTCGGGCGGCTCCCAGGGCGGCTCCGGCCATGGCGCCGGCGGACGCAAGCCGCGCCATCTGCACTGAGCAGGCCGGGTGGCCAGGTCCGGCGGCTTGCATCATGGCGCTGGCGCGCATCAACGGGCTGCGCTTTGCGCCGGGCGCTGAGGGGTCAGCTCTTGCCCAGTCCAAGCGCCAGGTAAACCCGCAAGGCGGCATAGGCGTCGTTGGCCGCATAGACAAGCTGGGATTCCTGCAACTGGGCATTGGCCCAATTCGAAGTGCTGGCCTTGCGCGACTTGATGAAGCGCTTGTCAAACACCACCGCCACAGCGCCGCGCACGCCCATGTCTTTTCGGTAGCCGCGCTCCCTGAACACCGCGTTCAGGTCAAGCACGCCCTGCGGGTCGACGCCGAGTTTGTGGATGATGCGCCGCCGGTCGTCGCCCAGTCCGAAGCCCGCCTTGATCACCGCGCCGGTCAGCAGCAGGCCGACAGCGCGGCGGCATTCGGCATCTTCAAGCTGAAAGATGTAGGCCCGCTCCAGGGTGGAGAGTTGCACGATGTGCGGCCCGGTGGAGGCTTCGTTCTTGGCAAATGTGGGCTTCGATTCGGTGTCAAACCCGAGCGCAGTCGCGCCGTGCAGCTCTTCAAGCGCCCGGGCGGCCTGCTGCGCGGTGGACACCAGTGCAATCTGGCCGAGCTGGAGCCGCTCGAATGGCTCGAGCAGGGCAATCTGTTCTTTGTCGGGGGTGGGGTGGCGCTCGTGCATGGCATCTTGTAGGTGAAAATAAGCCCTAGAGCTTAGCGCCCTGCAGAATTTTAAAAATCAACAAACCCGGTAACACCCCAAGCCCATGGCCCCAGCCCGAAGCATCACCACCGCCCATTACAAGCTGTTTCCATCGCCGCGCAACCGGCACCGGGCAATGTTCCAGCATGAAGTATTTGTGCCCTACCCGTACATGCTGATCGACCTGGAAAGCTACCACTTCGCGGGAAAATACAGCCTGTTTGCGGCCTACCGGCTGGCCGACCAAAAGATGGGCCAGCTGGTGACCCTGGACCTGCCGGAAGACGAGCTCAGGTTCAAAACCAGGTTTGTTCCGGACTAAGGTGAAAATTTGGTCTTTTAGGGATCTTGTGCTTGTCCTGCAAGCGTAAGCAGCTATAGATTAAATAGCAAAAATGCGTTCGTTTTACGGCCGCTGGAATGGGAAGGAGTGGGATATCCAGTGGGCAGCCGAACCAATGCCTGCAGGCTCATTGCCGGGTGGGGCAACTGCTTTTGATGGCCTGGGCCGCCTGCGTGACGAGCGCCGGGCCCTGGTAGATCAGTCCGGTGTAGATCTGCACCACATCGGCACCGGCCTGGATTTTCGACACCGCATCAGCCCCGCTCATCACTCCGCCCACGCCGATGATGGGAAAGCCCTGGCCCAGCGCTGCGCGCAACTGGGCGATCACCTGGTTGCTGGCGTGCAGCACCGGCGCGCCGCTCAGGCCGCCGGCTTCATCGGCATGGCGCAGGCCGGCGACGGCGCGGCGGTCCAGGGTGGTGTTGGTGGCCACCACGCCGTCCATCGCATGGCGCTTGAGCGTGGCGGCAATCACGCCGACCTGCACGTCGTCCAGGTCGGGCGCGATCTTGACAAAAATCGGCACGCGCCTGCCATGCCGGCTGGCCAGCAGCTCGCGCTGGTCGGCAATGCGGCCCAGCAGGGCGTCCAGCGCCTCGTCGCTTTGCAAGGCCCGCAGGTTCTTGGTGTTCGGGCTGGAGATGTTGACGGTGACATAGTCGGCATGCGGGTAGACGCCGTCCAGGCAGGCTAGGTAGTCGTCAACGGCATTTTCAATCGGCGTGTCGGCATTCTTGCCGATGTTCAGGCCCAGCAGCAAGGACTGCTTTGCGCCCGGTCGGCGCACACTGGACTGTTGCACATTGGCCAAAAAAGCCGCCAGCCCGTCGTTGTTAAAGCCCAGCCGGTTGATCAGCGCTTTCGCCTCGGGCAGGCGAAACATCCGGGGCTTGGGGTTGCCGCTCTGGGCCCGGGGCGTGACCGTGCCGACTTCGACAAAGCCAAACCCCATGGCGGCCAGGCCGTCGATGCAGCGCGCATTCTTGTCCAGCCCGGCAGCCAGGCCCACGCGGTTGGCAAAGTGCAGGCCGGCCAGCTCGATCGGGTCGCTGACCGGGCGGGCGGCATAGGCAGCCGAAAGCAGCGTTCCCTGGGTACGCGCCAGAGACGCCATGGTCAGGTCGTGGGCGGATTCAGGGTCAAGCCCAAATAAAAAGGGACGGGCCAGGGCGTAGGGAAGCAGGGGCATTGGATAATTCGGAAAAACGGCATTGGGCAAGCGCGGCGCCGGCAGGGCACCGTGGCTCGCAGGGCATGGCCGGCCATTGTCGCAAATGCTTGATTGACCCTCGTTCCCTTTCCCTTATTTTGCAAAGCACACCATGACCCAAGATGAACTCAAGACGCAAGTTGGCCAGGCGGCCCTGCGTTATGTCGAAGACGGCAGCATCGTCGGCGTCGGCACCGGTTCGACAGTGAACAAATTTATCGAGGCCCTGGCTTCGGCCAAGCACCGGATTGCCGGCGCCGTGTCCAGCTCTCTGGCGTCGACCGAACGCCTGCAGGCGCTGGGAATCAAGGTGTTTGTGGCCAGCGAGGTGGATGAACTGGCGGTGTACATCGATGGCGCGGACGAGATCGACCACGCCGGCTACATGGTCAAGGGCGGCGGCGCGGCCTTGACGCGCGAAAAGATCGTGGCAGCGCAATCGCGCCGCTTTGTCTGCATTGCCGACAAGTCCAAGTACGTGGCAACCCTGGGTGGCTTCCCGTTGCCGGTGGAGGTGATTCCCATGGCGGCGCGGCGCATTGCGCGCCAGTTTGAAGCGCTCGGCGGCGCTGCATTGCTGCGCCACCAGGGCGGCAAGCCGCTGGTGACCGACAACGGCCAGCACATCCTGGATGTGAGCGGCTTGACAATCGCCGACCCGCTGACTTTTGAGGCACAAGTCAGCCAATGGCCTGGCGTTGTCACGGTCGGGGTGTTCGCCTTTCAAAAAGCCGATGTGTGCCTGCTGGGAACCGACGCCGGGGTTGAAACCCTGGTGTTCTGAGTCCAGGCCGCGAGCGGGCAAAGAAAGTTAAAACCGGATGCCGGAGGGCGCAGCGCTGTTGACCGGCGGCGCCACCGGGCGGGCGGCAGGCGCGGAGCCCGCAGGCTCGGCTGGCTTGGTTTCGCCGGCCGGCGCAGCCGCAACCGCGACCAAAGGAGCGGGCGCAGGCGGCCGGTAGCTGGGCGGCATCACGGACGATTTTGGGTAGCCGGCGGCGTTCAAGAACGCCATCCACTCCGGTTCCGAAAAACCAATGAAGCGCTGGCTGCCGATGGTCAAAAAAGGCAACGAAGAGCCACCGCTCAAACGCTGCAGAGCGTCTGTGTCGGCCGCCGTGGCAACTGTTTTCTCGCTGAAGGGAATCCCCCGGCTGGTGAGCAGGGCACGGCCAGCAGAGCAGGGCGCGCAATTGTCGGCGGTGTGCAGCACCACCGGGTACTTCAGCGCCGTTTGCCGCAGCTCGAACGGCAGGCCAGCCGGCGCGGCGCGGTTGGCCGGCGCACCACCAGCGCCTGCTTCGCCCACTTTGGCGCTGTCGGCACTTTTTGCACTGTCGGCTGACAGCGGCCGGTCAGAAAACGTCACCCGGCCATCGGGCCCGACAATCCGGTAAACCTGCTGGGCCTGGAGCAGCGGCGGCACCATTGCGCCG
>JACMQR010000135.1 GCA_014376885.1 Polaromonas sp. | reverse complement strand
GCCGGTGTGCCAGTGCTCCAACTGGCGGCCGGTGATGAGCACGAATGGAAAATCGGCGTCGGGTCGCTCGTTGGCCGGGATGATGTCGGCCGGCACCAGGCGCACCCGGCCGTCGGCGGTGTCGAAGCGGTCGATGAACACTGTGGGCGCACCGGGGTCGTCGGCGCTCAGGCATGGGTAGGTCACGCTCGATTCGCGCTCCAGGCGCTCCCAGGTGATGCCCGAGATGACCGCATGCATGGCGCGCCGCATTTCCTCGTAAACCGCCGCGACGCCGTGGTGCTCACCCGTGTAATCCCAGTCCAGCCCCATGCCGGCGGCCATCTGCTGGACGATCCACAGGTCGGGCCGCGCGTCGCCGGGCGGCGCCAGTGCCTGCCGGCCCAGCTGCACCATGCGGTCGGTGTTGGTCACGGTACCGGTTTTCTCGGGCCAGGCGGTGGCGGGCAGCACCACGTCGGCCAGCCACGCTGTTTCGGTCATGAAGATGTCCTGCACCACCAAATGCTCCAGACTGGCCAGCGCGTGGCGCGCATGGTTCAGGTCAGGGTCGCTCATGGCCGGGTTTTCGCCCGAGATGTACATGCCGCGAATCTTGTGCGGGTCGCTCTCGGGGGCGAGGATCTTGTGCATGATCTCGACCACCGTGTAACCGGGCTGGTCGTCGAGCTTCGCGCCCCAGAAGTTCTCGAACCAGCCGTGCGCCGCCGGGTTGGTCACGCGCTGGTAGTTGGGGAACATCATCGGAATCAAGCCGGCGTCGCTGGCACCCTGCACATTGTTCTGGCCGCGCAGCGGGTGCAGGCCCGAGCCCGGTTTGCCGATCTGGCCGGTGACGGTGGACAGCGCAATCAGGCAGCGCGCGTTGTCGGTGCCGTGGACATGCTGGCTGATGCCCATGCCCCACAAAATCATCGCGCCTTTTGCCCTGGCGAATTCACGCGCCACCTCGCGCAATGTTTGCGCCGGAATGCCGCAGATCGGCGCCATCGCCTCCGGGCTGTAGCCCTGCACATTGACACGCAGCGCTTCGTAGTTGCTGGCGCGTTCCTCGATGAAGGCCATGTCCGTCAGCCCTTCGTCGATCACGGTGTAGATCAGCGCATTGAGCATGGCCACGTCGGTGTCGGCCTTGAACTGCAGCGTGCGCCAGGCGTGCCGGCCGATGTCGGTGATGCGCGGGTCGGCCAGCACGATCTTTGCGCCCCTTTTTGCCGCGTTTTTCATCCACGTCGCTGCCACCGGGTGGTTGGCCGTCGGGTTCGAGCCGATGATAAAAATCAGGCCGGCGTTTTCCACGTCGTGCACCTGGTTGCTGACCGCTGCAGAGCCAACGCCCTCCAGCAGCGCCGCCACGCTCGACGCATGGCACAGTCGGGTGCAGTGGTCGACGTTGTTGCTGCCAAAGCCGGTGCGCACCAGTTTCTGGAACAAATAGGCTTCCTCGTTGCTGCCCTTGGCCGAGCCGAAGCCGGCCAGCGACTTTTTACCCTGGGTATCGCGCAAATTTCTCAGTGCGCCGGTGGACAGCGCCAGCGCTTCGCCCCAGCTGGCTTCGCGGAACACGTCGGACCAGTCGGCGGTGTTGCGGTTGAGTTTTTCCAGCGCCGCCGGGTCCTTGCCGACACCGGCCTTGCGGATCAGCGGCCGGGTCAGGCGCTGCGGGCTGTGCGCGTAGTCAAAGCCAAAGCGGCCCTTGACGCACAGGCGGCTGTGGTTGGCCGGGCCGTCGCGCCCGTCAACGCTGACAATGGCGTTGTCCTTGACGTTGTAGGTGACGAGGCAGCCGACACCGCAAAACGGACAGACCGAATCCACCTTTTTATCGACCTGCTGACTGCCGATCTGCGTTTTGGGCATGAGCGCGCCAGTTGGGCAGGCCTGGACACATTCACCGCAGGCCACGCAGCTGCTGTCGCCCAGGGGGTCGTTCAGGTCGAACACGATTTCACTGTGGCTGCCGCGCAGGGCGTAGCCAATCACGTCGTTGACCTGCTCTTCGCGGCAGGCGCGCACGCAACGGTTGCACTGGATGCAGGCGTCGAGGTTGACGGCCATGGCCGGGTGTGAAATGTCCGATTTGGGCTGCTCGCGGCGCAGAACCTTGAGTTCGGGGCGCACGGTGACCTGCAGGCGCGCGGCCCATTTGCTGAGCTCGCCATGCTGGCCCGGCTGAAGGCCCGCCGCTTGCTTGCTGCCCGGGCCATCGGTCCACTTGTAGCCCACATCAGGCATGTCGGACAGCAGCATTTCCAGCACCATCTGCTGGCTCTTGAGCGCGCGCGGGCTGGCGGCCTGCACGTCCATGCCAGCCGTGACGCTGCGGCAGCAGCTGGGCGCCAGCACCCGCTCGCCCTTGATCTCGACCACGCAGGAGCGGCAGTTGCCGTCGGCGCGGTAGCCGTCCTTATAGCAAAGGCGCGGAATGTCCACGCCGTGGCGCTCGGCGGCCTTGAGGATGCTTTCGCCTTCAAAAGCGCTGGCGGCCCGGCCGTCGAGCGTGAAGGCGATGGTTTGCGGCATCACTTGGGCCAGGGTGGCGGGTGCATTCATGGTGCTTCTCCGTTCGGTGCATGTTCAGTCACGACAGGCTCGCCGGGCGGCGGCAGGGGGCCGGTCCATCGGGGTTCGGCCACCTCGGCTGCAAAGTATTTCTGGATGCAGCGAATCGGGTTGGGCGCCGCCTGGCCCAGACCGCAGATCGATGCGTCGCCCATCACTTGCGCCAGATCTTCGAGGGTTTGCGCGTCCCATGCCGGCGCTTGCATCAGGCGCACCGCCTTGGCGGTGCCCACCCGGCAGGGCGTGCACTGGCCGCAGCTTTCATGCTCGAAAAAGCGCATGACATTCAAGGCGGCATCCCGGGCCTTGTCATGCTGCCCCAGGACGATCACCGCGGCCGACCCGATAAAGCAGCCATGGGGCTGAAGCGTGTCGAAGTCCAGCGGCACATGGCTCAGGCTGGCCGGCAAAATGCCGCCCGAAGCGCCACCCGGCAGGTAGGCGTACAGCGTGTGGCCCTCCAGCATGCCGCCGCAGTATTCATCGATCAGTTCCTGCACGGTGATGCCGGCTGGCGCCAGCTTGTCGCCAGGGTTCCTGACCCGGCCGCTGACACTGAACGAGCGCAGGCCCTTGCGCCCGTTGCGCCCAAAGCTGCTGAACCAGGACGGCCCCTTCTCCACGATGTCGCGCACCCAGTACAGCGTTTCAAAATTGTGCTCCAGCGTGGGCCGGCCGAACAGGCCGACTTCGGCGATGTAGGGTGGACGCATGCGCGGTTCACCGCGCTTGCCCTCGATGCTCTCGATCATGGCGGATTCTTCGCCGCAGATGTAGGCGCCGGCACCGCGGCGCAGCTCGATCAGTGGCAAGGGGCATGGCGGGTCGGCCCGCAGCCTGGCCAGCTCGGACTCCAGCACGTCGCGGCAGCCGTGGTATTCATCGCGCAGGTAGATGTAGCAGGCATCGATGCCCACCACCTGCGCGGCAATCAGCAGCCCTTCCAGAAAGCGGTGCGGGTCGCGTTCAAGATAGGTACGGTCCTTGAAGGTGCCGGGCTCGCCTTCGTCGATGTTGACCGCCATCAGTCTGGGCGACGGCTGGCCCCGCACAATGCGCCATTTACGGCCCGCCGAAAAACCGGCCCCGCCCAGCCCGCGCAGGCCGGAGTCTTCCATGGTCTTGAGCACGGCTCCGCTGTCCCGCGCGCCATGGGCCAGCGCGGCGGCCAGGCGGTAGCCGCCGCCGGCGCGGTAGGCTTCATAGCTGGTGTAATTGGGCGTGGCGCCGTCGGCAGGGACCGGAATGCTTTTTTCGGCAAAGTCGGCCGCTACAAAATTAGTAGCGCCTGATGCACGGCTTTCGTGCATGACAGCGCTGTTCACCACTGAAACCACCTTTTCCGGCGTGGCGAATGGCACCGGGCACTGGTGCACCACGGCAGCGGGCGCCTGCTCGCAGCGGCCGATGCACGGCGCGGCCATCACGCGGATATCTGCCGTACCCAGCAGCGCCGGCAGGCGCGCCAGCAGGTCCTGCGCGCCGGCCAGCTCGCAGGCCAGGCCGTCGCAGACGCGCACGGTCAGGCCGGGGGCCTGGGCATCACCCTTGACGACGTCAAAGTGGTGATAGAAAGTAGCGACCTCATAGACCTCGGCCATCGGCAGCTTCATCTCCCTGGCCAGTGCCACCAGATGGCGGTCATGCAGGCAGCGCCAGGCGTCATTGAGCTGGTGCAGGTGCTCTATCAACAGGTCGCGCCGGTGGCCTTGCGGCGGCGGCATGCCGATCAGCTGGCGGACCTCATCCAGTGAAACGCTGTCGGCCTGCCGGCCCTTGAGCTTGCTTTTGCGGCGAATGCGTTCGCGCATGTCGTCCACAGTAGCCAGGGCAACGGTTTTGATCGGGACGGGCGAAGGAAAAAGGTTCATGGCTGTTGGGGTGTGCGCCGGTTCACAAGGTGCTGCCAGCGGTTGCACCGCAGTGTCGGCACCTGGGGGAAAAGCGTCCAATTCATTTTGCAAATGCGTTCATAGGCACAGGAAATGAGGGTGCTGGCCGCCCGACTGGGCAGCCACGTGCCGTGCGAGGCTGCGCCGCCTTTTTTTGTAGCCGCAAAAAAATACGGCGGCGCAATGGCTTGTCTTACTGGAAGAACTTGGCAACGCTCTGGAGCGTGCGGTAAACGCCCCAGACCAGAGGAAGGCCCACGGCGAGCCAGGCCAGCATCACCAGAGCAGGGCTGACCGCGCCGCCGTTACCGTTACCGTTACCGTTACCGTTACCGTTACCGTTACCGTTACCGTTACCGTTACCGTTGCCGTTGCCGTTGCCGTTGCCGTTGCCGTTGCCGCTATTTCCACCTTTTCCGCCATTGGCCAGGTGCAATTCGGACGCGGCGGCTTTTTCGTGCGCCAGGCGTTTTTCGTGGGCCAGCTCGCTGTCCGTCATGAACCATTTATCGGCCAGTGGCCGCACCATGAGATTGCAGGCGAGACCGATGACCAGCATGCCCACCAGGATGTACATGGTCTGGTTGTAGACCTGCTCGCGCGGAATGCCCAGGCCGAGCTGGTATTCCCGCATGTAGTTCACCACCACCGGCCCAAGCACGCCCGCAGTTGCCCAGGCCGTCAGCAGCCGGCCGTGGATGGCGCCCACCATCTGCGTGCCGAACAGGTCGGCCAGGTAGGCCGGTACGGTGGCAAAACCGCCGCCGTACATGCTCAGAATCACGCAGAAGGCGCCGACAAACAACACGATGGAGCCTGCTGCCGCGCTGCCCGGCACACTGAAATACATGATGCCGCCAAGCACGAAAAACACCACATACGTCACCTTGCGGCCAAGCTTGTCGGACAGGCTGGCCCAGAAAAATCGGCCACCGATGTTAAACAGCGACAGCAGGGCCGTGAAGCCGGCCGCCACCGTGGCGATGGCGGCCAGCTGCACCTTGTCGAGCTCGCCGAATTTCTTGGCGACGCCAATCAGGGAGCCGCCAAACACTTCTTGCAGCATCGGCGAGGCCATGCCGATCACGCCGATGCCGGCGCTCACGTTCATGCACAGCACCATCCAGATCAGCCAGAACTGGGGAATGCCCCAGACTTTTTTCACATGCACATGGCGCTGCGTGATCATGGCGTTGCTGACCTGTGCGGGTGGCGGGGTCCAGCCGGCGGGCTTCCAGCCGGTTTCAGGCACGCGGTAGGTCAAGGCGCCGCCCATCATGAAGACAAAGTACAGCAGCGCCATCACGACAAAGGTCTGCATCACGCCGACATTGGTGGGGCCGGCGAAGTATTTCATGAGGTCAGCCGCCAGCGGCGAGCCGATCATCGCGCCGCCGCCAAAGCCCATGATGGCCATGCCGGTGGCCATGCCCCGGCGATCCGGGAACCACTTGATCAGCGTGGACACCGGCGAGATGTAGCCCAGCCCCAGGCCGATGCCGCCAATCACCCCGGAGCCGACGATCATCAGCCAGAACTGGTGCAGGTAAATGCCCAGCGCCGAGATCAGCATGCCACCGCACCAGCACACGGCCGACACCACGCCGGCCTTGCGCGGGCCGACGCGCTCCAGCCAACCGCCCCAGATGGCAGCGGACGAGCCCAGCAGCACAAAAAACAGCGTGTACATCCAGCCCAGCGTGGCGATTTGCCAGTCGCAGCGGGTGGTGAAGAGTTGTGCAAAAAAGCCCACTTCAGGACCGCACTTGATGGCGTCCTTGATGCCCAGCGCCCGGGACAGCGGCAGCCAGAACACCGAGAAGCCGTAGGCCATGCCGATGCACAGGTGAATGGCCAGCGCGGCTGGCGGCACCAGCCAGCGGTTGAAACCCGGCCCGGCAATGATGCGTTCCTTATCTAGAAATCCTGACATGCATGTCTCCGTTTTATTGTTGGTGGCCAATGGCCATCATTCTGCGAAAGCTGGCGAGTGTGGGCGGCGCAGGCTCAACAGGTCCAATTGAATCGGAACATGCCGTCATTCAAAAACTAAATATGGTGGTTAACCCTTGGCGCGTTACAGCCCAGAGCCTGCAATGCCGCAGCACGCGCTGCTCCGGCCTCAAACGGCCAGCAGCCCGGTATGCGCCGCCGCGTGCCGCAGCCAGGCGGCATCTTGCGCCATGGTCATCGCGGCATCGAGCGTGCGCGAGGTGCGGCCTGCGCCCTGGACCATGAATCCGATGTCGGTGCGCACCTCCGGACTGACCAGCGGCAGCGCTTCGAGTTCGCGGTAACCGCGCACCGCGCCGATCAGCGCGCCCGGCAGCACGCTGCAAACCTCGCCCACCAGCACGCTCAGCGCCAGGGTGAGGATGGAATTGGTTTCAATCGCCGGCTTGACCGAAGCGCCTGCAGCCAGGAAAGCCGCATCGACGATGCTGCGGTTGTACATCTCGCGGGTGAGCAGGCACAGCGGCACCCTGGCCGCTTCGGCCCAGGTGATTTTCGGCCCGATCTGCATCTGCTCGGAATGCGCCTGGCCCGCCTTGCGCACCAGGAAATAATGCTCGGTGTACTGCGGCACATGGCGCAGCCGGGGGCTGTGCCGCGCCAGCCGGTCGGTGTAGCCCAGGCCCATGTCCAGCGACAGGTTTTCCAGGCCCAGCTCCAGTGCGGCCGAACTCATCGAGCGCACGACAGGCAAGATGCCGGGGTAGCGCGACTGCAGCATGGCAGCAAACCGCGCCGCCACTGGCACCGCCGTCGGCACCGCGCCCAGCGTCAGCGTGCCCTGCGGCTTGCCGGCCCCGCTGTTGAGGTCCTGCTGCAGCAACTCGCGCTCATGCAGCATGCGCTGGGCACTGGCAAGCACGCGCTCCCCTTCAGCAGTAAAGCCGCCGAAGGCTCGCCCGCGCTTGACGATGGCGGTGCCGAATTCTTCTTCGAGCGCCCGCAGCGCGTTGGACAGCGCCGGCTGCGTGATGTGGCAGGCCTGCGCCGCACGGCCGAAATGCTTATACTCGTCCAGCGCGGACAGGTAGCGCAGCGAAGCGAGCAGGTTCATGGCAAAGGGGTCGCCTCGGCGGCCTGGGTCTTCAGGGAAGCGGAAATTTTCGATGTCTCCATGTCATGCCGGGCTTGAGCCGGCATCCATGAATTCGGGGTCATGAATTGAGGGTCAAGCCCGCAATGACAGCCGTTTGAAACTGGCACTTTTGCAATTTCCGTGTCCCTCAGGTGTTCTTGGAAATCGTGATGGTCGGGAACTTGGCGGAAAAGTCCTTGGCCTTGGCCGCCACGGTGATCGCCACCTTGCGCGCCACCGCCTTGTAGATGCCGGCCACGTCGCCGTCCGGGTCGGCCACCACGGTGGGCATGCCACTGTCGGCCTGCAGCCGGATCTTGATGTCCAGCGGCAGCGCGCCGAGGTAGTCCATGGCGTAGTCGGCGGCCATTTTCTTGCCGCCGCCGTCGCCAAAGATGTGCTCGGCATGGCCGCATTGGCTGCAGACGTGCACTGCCATGTTCTCGACGATGCCCAGGATCGGCACGCCGACTTTTTCGAACATCTTGATGCCTTTTTTGGCATCCAGCAGGGCGATGTCCTGCGGCGTGGTGACGATCACCGCGCCGGTCATGGGCACGCGCTGGCTGAGCGTCAGCTGGATATCGCCGGTGCCGGGCGGCAGGTCGACGATCAAATAATCGAGGTCTTTCCAGTTGGTCTGGCGCAGCAGCTGCTCCAGCGCCTGCGTGGCCATGGGGCCGCGCCAGATCATGGCTTCGTCCTGCGCCACCAGAAAGCCGATCGACATGACCTGCAGGCCGTAGTTTTCCATCGGCTCCATGTTCTTGCCGTCGACGCTTTCGGGCCGGCCCTCGATGCCCATCATCATCGGCACGCTCGGGCCGTAGATGTCGGCGTCGAGCAGACCGACCGCCGCGCCTTCGGCCGCCAGGGCCAGCGCCAGGTTGACGGCGGTGGTGCTTTTGCCCACGCCGCCCTTGCCCGACGCCACGGCAATGATGTTCTTCACATTGGGCAGCAGCTGCACGCCGCGCTGCACGCTGTGGCTGGCAATCTTCACGGTGACGTTGACCGACACATTGCCCACGCCGGCCACGCCTCGGGCGGCGGCGATCAGGCTTTTGCGCAGGCCGGCAATCTGGCTTTTGGCCGGGTAGCCGAGTTCGACCTCGAACGACACGTCGGCGCCGCTGACCTGCAGGTTTTTCAGCGCCCGGGTGGACACGAAGTCCTTGCCGGTGTTCGGGTCGAGCACGGTTTGAAGGGCGTTCAAAATTGCCTGTTGTTCTACAGCCATCGGGGAAATCTCCATGTGAGTCATGCAAGGCAGGCGGCGGCATTGTCAGGCAAAGTGCGCCGGCTGCCGGGGTTGGTAGCGAGTCTAACGCCGCCGCGCCGGGCGCCGTCATTTGAGGGAAATGTTAAACGCTCTTATTTCAATAGCAAATAACATCCACGCGGCAAGCACCAAAGGCCGATTTGAGGCATAAAACACCCTTGGCGCCAGGCCTGGGCGGCGGGCGGGTCGGGGCAGCACCTTAAAATCGGTTGTCAGCCCTTCACCGCCCAAAGACCATCCTATGACCCAGCGCCGCATCTTTGTCACCACCGCCCTGCCCTATGCCAACGGCAACTTTCACATCGGCCACATCATGGAGTACATCCAGGCCGACATCTGGGTGCGCTTCCAAAGAATGCAGGGCAATGCGGTCAATTTCGTCGGCGCCGACGACGCCCATGGCGCGCCCATCATGATCGCCGCCGACAAGGCCGGCAAGACGCCGCAGCAGTTCGTGGCCGACATCGCCGCCGGCCGCAAGCCCTACCTGGACGGCTTTCACATTGCATTTGACAACTGGAGCTCGACCGATTCACCGGAAAACCATGCGCTGGCCCGGCAGATCTACCGCGACCTGCGGGACAACCCCGAGGGCTCGCTGATCGAGACCAAAACCATCGAGCAGTTCTTCGACTCGGAAAAAAGCATGTTCCTGCCCGACCGCTTCATCAAGGGCCAGTGCCCGAAGTGTGGCTCCAAGGACCAGTATGGCGACAACTGCGAGGTTTGCGGCGCGGTGTATGCGCCGACCGATCTGATCCACCCGTACTCGGCCCTGTCCGGCGTCACGCCGGTGCTTAAAAGCTCCGAGCACTTTTTCTTCAAGCTGTCGGACCCGCGCTGCGTCGAGTTTTTAGAAAACTGGACGCAGGACGGCAAGCTGCAGCCCGAGGTCGCCAACAAGGTCAAGGAATGGTTTTCGGTGCGCACGAACGCCGACGGCTCGCAAAGCGAAGGCCTGGGCGACTGGGACATCAGCCGCGACGCGCCCTACTTCGGCATCGAGATTCCAGATGCGCCCGGCAAGTACTTCTATGTCTGGCTCGACGCGCCGGTGGGCTACCTGGCATCGCTGAAAAACCTGCTCGACCGGCGCGGCGAAAACTTCGACTACTACATGGCCGACCCGGCGCTGGAGCAGTACCACTTCATCGGCAAGGACATCGTCACCTTTCACACCCTGTTCTGGCCGGCCATGCTGCATTTCAGCGGCCGCCGGGCGCCGGACAACGTGTTCGTCCATGGCTTTTTGACGGTGAACAACGGCGAAAAGATGAGCAAGAGCCGGGGTACCGGCCTGGACCCGCTGAAGTACCTCGGCCTGGGCATGAACCCGGAGTGGCTGCGCTACTACCTGGCGGCCAAGCTCAATGCGAAGAACGAAGACATCGACTTCAACGCCGACGACTTCATGGCGCGCGTCAACAGCGACCTGGTGGGCAAGTTCATCAACATCGCCAGCCGGGCGGCGGGCTTTGTCAGCAAGCGCTTTGACGGCCGGCTGGGCAAGGTGTCCCTGGACGGCGCGGCCCTGCTGGAGGTGCTTCGCGGGCAAAAGGACAGCATCGCGCAGTTGTACGAAAGCCGCGAATATGCCAAGGCGCTGCGCGAGGTGATGCTGCTGGCCGACCAGGTCAACGCCTATGTCGACCAGAACAAGCCCTGGGAGCTGGCAAAAAAAGAAGGCATGGAGGCGCGCCTGCATGATGTCTGCACCGTCTGCATCGAGGCCTTTCGCCTGCTGACGCTGTACCTCAAGCCGGTGCTGCCGGCGCTGGCCGGGCAGGTGGAGGCGTTTTTGAAGATCAGCCCGCTGAGCTTTGCCGATGCCGCCGCCAGCCTGGGCGTCGGCCACCCGATCGGCGCCTACCAGCACCTGCTGCAGCGGGTTGACAGCAAGCAGCTCGATGCCCTGTTTGAGCTGCCCGCGCCCGCCGCAGCCGCACCGCAAGCCACCGAAACCATCGCGCCCGGCGGCGAGGCGATTGCCCCGGTCATCAGCATCGACGATTTCGCCAAGGTCGACCTGCGCATTGCGCACATCGTCAACTGCGAAGCGGTCGAGGGCTCGACCAAGCTGCTGCGCCTGACGCTGGACGCCGGCGAAGGCCGGCTGCGCAATGTGCTCAGCGGCATCGCGGCGTGCTACCAGCCGGCCGACCTGATCGGCCGTCACACCGTGCTGGTCGCCAACCTGGCGCCGCGCAAGATGAAGTTCGGCATCAGCGAAGGCATGGTGCTGGCGGCCAGCCATGCCGACGAAAAAGCCCAGCCCGGCATTTATTTGCTCGAACCCGTGCCGGGCGCTGCGCCCGGCATGCGGATTCACTGACCCGCCCCATCCCCGACAACCCAGCCCGACAAAACCCGCCCATGACCGATCGATCCTCTTTGCGCGCCCGCCTGGCCACCCTGGCGTTCCTTGGCCTGAGCGCCGCCGCCCTGCCCGGCTGCGCGGTGGTGGCCGTTGCCGACACCGTGGCCTCGGTGGCGATCGGCACCGTCGGCCTGGCGGCCAGCGCTGCCATCGGCACGGTACGCATCGCCGGCTCGGCCGTGGGCGCTGCGGCTGACGCGGTGCTGCCCGGGCCAGCCAAGCCGTAGCGGGAAGCGGCGCGTCCTGGCCGGGCCGGGCGGCTTCGAAAAAGCCATGGACGCACGGGGATTGTCGGCAACTGCGAAAGCGCTATTCAATCCATAGCTGCAAACGCTCTGCAGGCAAGCACAGGCCACATTTTTTATCAGAAAACCAGTATTTCCGGTGTGTCTGGTGCCGCCTAGCGCGACTTGGGATAGACGCTTTCCTCGTCAACCGACCCGGTGCCGGTGACCCGCAGGTCGTTGTTGAACACTACGGTGAAGATCATCAAGGTAGACGGCGGATTGACAAAGCGCCAGTCGTAATGGGTTTCGCGTTTCAACGCATAGGTCGTGACCTTCATTGGCTTGCCGAGCATCTTGCGCACCTGCTCCATCGACATGCCGGGCAGAACCCGGGCGAAGTTCTGCGGCGTGAGCACCTGGCGCAATGCGCTCATGCGGCCGTCCGGGCCGATGGTGACCATGTAGTTGACCGTGCCGGCGGGCTGGCGGTTGAACTCCAGCGTGCGCGCGCCCGGCTCGGCGGCGGCGCCGGGAAACGGCAGCATCGCCATGTCGCGCGCCTCCCAGGTTTTCTCGGGCGTGCCAAAGCGCGCCCGCACCTGGGCTTCGGTGGACACGCCTTCTTCAAGCTCCTGGATGCGCGCCTGGTCGCAGCCGGCCAGACCCGCAATGAAAAACAGCAAGCCCATGCGCAGCACCGCCTTTTTCCCGTCCGGCGGGGCCGTCGCCGCCGGACTGTTGGTTAAACCCACCGTTGGCCTGACGGCCGAAGCCTGCCTGAACAAAGCCATGACAAGTCCCCGGTAAAATCCAGCCACTATACGTTTCAGGCAAGATTGCAGCATGTCCATTTTCCGCCGTCCCGACTACACCTCTGAAATCACCTCGTTCATCGACGGCCTGAAGTCAGCCAAGCCTGCGCTTGAAGCCGAGCAGCGCGCCGGCCGCGCCATCTGGTGGGACAAAAACCTCAACCGGGACGATCAGGCGGAGTACGGCGAAGCCAAAGTGGCGCAGCAGGCCTATGTCTATGGCTCGCCGGCTGGCCGCAAAGGCGACTAGCCTGCGGTTTCGCCAGCTGCTTGCAAGGCCTTGATGCCGGCCGCCATTGCGCCTGCGCTGCCCCCGGCCGGTCCTTCTGGTCAGCCGGCCGCCACCCTTGATCTGCCCGGCCCGGCAGACCCGGCCCCGCTGGCGCGCCTGTATGGCGAGCCAATGTTCGCCATACCCCAGGATTTGTACATCCCGCCCGATGCGCTGCAGGTGTTTTTAGACGCCTTTGAAGGCCCGCTGGACCTGCTGCTGTACCTGATCCGCCGGCAAAACTTCAATATTCTTGACATTCCGATGGCAGTGCTGACCCGGCAGTACCTGGTGTATGTCGATGAAATCCGCACCACCAACCTGGAGCTGGCTGCCGAATACCTGCTGATGGCCGCCATGCTGATCGAGATCAAGTCGCGCCTGCTGCTGCCCCCCAGGAAGGCCGCTGCCGACCAGGAAGCCGGCGACCCGCGCGCCGAGCTGGTGCGCCGCCTGCTCGACTACGAGCAGATCAAACTGGCGGCCCAGCGGCTCGGCGCCATGCCCCGGGAGGGCCGCGATTTTCTGGTGGCCCAGGCGCCAGTGGCGCACGACGCCGCGCCGCGCCTGCCCGAGGTCACGCTGGGCGAGCTGCAGGACGCCTGGCAGGCGGTTGCCCGGCGCGCCCGGCTGGTGCAGCACCATGTCATCCGCCGCGAGGAGTTGTCGGTGCGCGAGCACATGGCCAGCGTGCTGCGCAGGCTGCAAGGGCGCAGCTTCCTGGCATTTGACGAGCTGTTCGACACGGCCGGCGGCATGCCGCTGCTGGTCGTCACCTTCATTGCCCTGCTCGAGCTGGCCAAGGAATGCCTGCTGGAGATCACCCAGGCCGAGTCGTTTGCGCCCATCTACATTCGCCTGGCCTACACGCCGGCCTGACCGCGAAAACGCTGTCGGCGTACCCCCCATGCCTTGAGCCTTGCAATCACCCTGGCGTTCGGGCGACCCATTTCCCCAAAAATTCTTATCGCTCAAATCAGTCTTTTGCGCTTGTGATGCAAGCGCCATTTGCTCACTTTTTAATAGCCACCACATCAACGCACTGTCGAGGCGTCCTGGCCGAACAATACGCCTTTCGCCGCCTCGTCAACCACCGGCGCGGTGTTGATCTCCTTAGCCAGCGCGTAGGCGCGCTCGGTGGCCGGGCGTTTGCCCACCCGTTCGAACCACTGCGCCAGCTGGGGAAAATCCTCCAGCTTCTGGCGCTGCCGCTCGTGGGGCACGATCCAGGGGTAGCACGCCATGTCAGCGATCGAATAGTCACCGGCAATGAATTCGCGGCCGTCGGACAGGTGCTTGTTCAGCACGCCATAAAGCCGCGCGGTCTCTTTCACATAGCGTTCTATGGCGTAAGGCAGTTGCTCGGGCGCGTACTGCACGAAATGGTGGTTCTGGCCGGCCATCGGCCCGAGCCCGCCCATCTGCCAGAACAACCACTGCAGCGCCATGTTGCGGCCGCGCAGGTCGGGCGGTATGAATTGCTTTACCTTGTTGGCGAGGTACAGCAAGATGGCGCCCGATTCAAAGACCGGGAGCGGCGCGCCCCCGTCGGCCGGCGCGTGGTCAACCATCGCCGGGATCCGGTTGTTGGGCGCAATGCGCAGGAATTCAGGCTCGAACTGATCGCCCTGGCCAATATGCACTGGCACGATCCGGTAGGGAAGCCCTGCTTCTTAGAGAAACAGGGTCACCTTGTGGCCGTTGGGTGTGGTCCAGTAATGCAGGTCGATCATTTCGCCAGTTCCGCGTCCAGGCGAGCGTTTTGAGGAAACAGCACCTTGCGGGCGTCGTCGTCCATCTCGGCCTTGAAGGCATGGCGCAGCTTCAGCGCTTCGGCGCGTTGCGCCGCCGGCCGCGCATTGACTTCGTCGAGCAGGCGCTTGACGTTGGGCAGCGTCGTCCACGCATCGGGCCCGAGGATGAAGGGCACGGCACGCGCCCAGCCCCATACCGCCATGTCGACCAGCGTGTACTTGTCTCCGAGCATGTAGGGGTGCTGCGCCAGGCGCGCATCGATGAGGTCCCAGTGACGCTGCGCTTCGAAGCCGTAGCGGTTCACCGCATAGGCCTTGGGCTCGGGCGCAAAGTGCCTGAAGTGCACCGCCTGGCCGGAGTACGGACCGATGCCGGTGGCCACGAACATCAGCCACGAGTACATTTGCGCGCGCGCCTCGGGCGTGTTCGCCGGGAGGAACTGGCCGGTCTTCTCGGCCAGGTAGAGCAGGATAGCGTTGCTGTCGAAGACGACGGCGTCGCCATCGACCAGCGCCGGCGTCTTGGCGTTCGGATTGAGGGCGCTGAAGCTCGGCGCGTGCTGTTCGCCCTTGCGGGTATCCACCGGCACCAGTTCATACGGCAAGCCGCTTTCTTCGAGGAAAAGCGCCACCTTGAGGGGATTCGGGGAGGGATGGTAGTAGAACTTGATCACGTGAGGTCCTTATAAACAATGAGGTGCCCAGCCATTATGCGGGGGCTCCCGCAGCTTGCAGGGAGGCGCGCGTTGACCGCGGCGCACTGGCCCAGCCAGCGCCAATGGCGCCGAACCAGCCGCTCTAGCGGAGCCGAAACAGGCGGTCCAGCGACAGCGTCCCTGCGCCGCGGCCCATGACAGGTGCGTCGGCCAGGCATCCGGGTAAACGAAGATCTGGATCACCAGCGTCATGCCCAGCAGCGCCAGGGCCGACAGCCGGGTGAACAGCCCCAGCACCAGCAGCAAGGGAAACAGGTGCCCGGCGCAGGCGGCCGCGCGGGCGGCAATGTCGACCGGCACCCGCGGCAGCCGGTATTCGTCCCGGAGCAGCGAATAGGCACTGTCGGTGACCGTCAGCCAGCCCTCGACCTTGGTGCGGCCGGACATGAAAAGGATGGCGGCGATGGCCACCCGGTTCACCAGCGCCAGCGCGTCATGCGGCACCAGCCGGGTGAGCCGGCCGGCCAGGCCGTGCCACCGGCCGCGCAGCCCGGCGGGTGGCACGGCCTGGCCGCCGGGCGCTCGCCGGCGCCGGCTTGCTGGCCGGTGCCTTGAGTGCGCTGGTGTATGCGCTGCACTGCCCGGAATCGGCTGCCCCTTTTCTGGCAGTGTGGTGCATGCTGGGTATGGCGATACCGACGCTGACCGGAGCGGTGCTGGGGCCGCGGGTGTTGCGGTGGTAGTCCGGCTGACGCAAGGCCTTGGGAAATCCGACAAATCCGACACCGGCGTGAATTTGCCAGCAGTCGGTGGCCTTTTCCCTGCCGGCTGGTTCAAAATGTCACCTCCATCTGGGTGAATCGCAGCCAGTCCGTGGGTGCCCGCATTTTTTAAAAAATTCTTTGATGACACCCGCCCCCACGACCAAACGCCTGCTCTGCACGGCCTGTCTGCGTCCGCAAAACGCATGTATTTGCCAGTGGGTCACACGCGTCGCGCATCCGGTCGAGGTGCTGATCCTGCAGCACCCGCTGGAAGTCAGCCATCCCAAAGGCAGCGCGCGCCTGTTGCACCTGAGCCTGCCGGGCAGCCGGCTGGTGACCGGCGAAAAGTTTGCCGATCTGTCAACCCTGCTGAGCGAGCCGTTTTCGCCTGGCAACCCCGCAGCCGGCACGAGGCACGCAGTCTTGCTGTATCCGGAAACGCTGAACGGCACGCCGCAGGAAAACACGCAGGTCAGTCAAGCACGTGCAGCGCAGGGGCTTGACAGCGGGTGCAATTCAGCCCGGCTGCGCCTGGTCGTGCTGGACGGTACCTGGCGCAAAAGCCGCAAGATGCTGCACTGCAACCCGCTGCTGCAGCAGCTGCCGCGCCTGGCGCTCACAGACCTGCCCGCCTCCCGCTACCGGGTTCGCACCGCCCACCGCGCCCACCAGCTTTGCACCCTGGAGGCGACCTGCGCCGCGCTGGCGCAACTGCACGGCGGCAGCGGCCAGTTCGCAGCCTTGCTGGCCGCCTTTGACGATTGGGTGGCGCAGCAATTGGGGCGTCAAGCCGGCTGAAAACGGCTTTTCCTGGCCGGCTGAAGAAACCGCTCAACAAGCAACACCCTGTCAATAGTCCATTTGTGACACTTTATTAGTCCATTCATGAGATTGACGCCTTTAGGCGATCTCGCAAACACTAAGAAGGATCAACAAGTCTTCACAAATTGATAAAACTTGACCTACCTACAGGAAATTCGATGGAACACCCTGGCAACCTGCCCGGACCGGCCAGGCAGCCCATGCAGCCCGACGACAAACTAAGGCCCACGATTGTCTTCGTAGTAATGTCCGCTGTCGGCCGGCCGGAGGCGGTTGACCAGCTGGCCCACGCCCTGGCGCCGCACACCGTGCTGGTGCACCATGATTTTTCCCAGACGCCGGACTTTGCCTTGACAGCGCCCAACGTGCGGTTTGTGCCCAACCCGAGGCGCACCGGCTGGGCGGTTTTTGGCTTTGTCGACGGCATTTTCCATTCGATGAACTATGCGCTGGCCAACCTGGACTTTGACTATCTCCAGCTGCTCAGCCCCAGCTGCCTGCCCATCAAGCCCATCAGCGCGTTTGAAGCGCACATCTCGGGCACGACCGAAGCTCACTTTGACTGCGTCGATCTGTTTGGCGACCACGATGCGCTGATGTCGGTTGGCTACCGGGCGCTGACGCCCCAAAAATCAATACGCCACCGGCTGGTCCGGCGCCTGGGGGAAATCTACTTTGGCGCCTCGTCCCGGCGCGGGGACGAGGCCGGCATCTGGCTGCACAGCGGCGGGCGCAAAAGTCCGCTGGGCTGGATGGCGCTCAAGGCCATCAAGGCGCTGACCCGGCCGGCGGTGGGCCGCCATATTTTCGACGCCACATTTCGCCCCTATTACGGCTCGGTGTGGTTCGGGGCCAGCCGGCATGTCGTCGCCGGCATGCTCGAAAAATTCCTGTCCCCAGGGGTGCGGGACTATTTCAGCCATTTGGCCATCGCCGACGAATTTCTGATTCCGACGCTCTTGATGCATGTCGGACCCGCCAAGGGACCGATGAACCATTACATCCAGAAGTTCGACCAGGCCCATCCCGGGAAATTCGAGGAAAAAGACCTGGAGCATCTGAAAAAAATACCGGCTTTCTTTGCCCGCAAGTTTCCCGATGACCCGGCGTCCCCCGTTCGCACCCGGGTGCTGGAAGAGCTGGTTGGCACCCAGGCATTTGCCGGCGCAGCCAGGCCGGCCTGCAAGGTCCAGGCGCCAAGCCCCGGCGGCCGGGCGGTGAATTTATCTGCAGCAGCGCCATGAACGGCTTTTCCCGGCGCGGCCTGGCGCGGCGCTTTCCCCTGGCACCCCGGCTCCGGACTGTCCGGGGCAGCCAGCAACCCTCACCATGAAGGAATCAACATGCAGGCAATGATCCTGGCCGGCGGCTTTGGAACACGCATCAGCGAGGAAAGCGCCATCCGGCCCAAGCCAATGGTGGAAATCGGCGGCCGGCCGATTTTGTGGCACATCATGAAGATGTACCTGGCCCACGGCGTCAATGATTTCGTGATCTGCTGCGGCTACAAAGGCCACTTGATCAAGCAGTTTTTCCGGGATTACGCCATGGACGGCGCCGACATCACCTTTGACATGCGCGAAGGCACGACGACCCTGCTCAGAGCCACGACCGAGCCGTGGAAGGTCACGCTGGTCGACACCGGGCTCAATGTGATGACTGGCGGGCGCATCAAGCGCGCGGCCAAGTACCTGGGCGAAGGGCCGTTTTGCTGCACCTATGGCGATGGTGTCAGCAATGTCGACATCACCGCGCTGATCGCCTTTCACCGGGCGCAAAAAACGCTGGCCACGGTGACCGCGGTACAGCCTCCGGGCCGTTTCGGCGCCTTCACCCTGCCTTCGGACAATATGCGAGTACCCAGCTTCAAGGAAAAGCCGGGCGGCGACGGCGCCTGGGTGAATGGCGGATTTTTTGTGCTGGAGCCCGAAGTGATCGACCTGATCGAAGGCGACAGCACCATCTGGGAGCGCGGGCCGATGGAGCAGCTGGCCGCGTCCGAGCAACTGGCCGCCTTTCGCCATGAAGGCTTCTGGCAGCCGATGGACACGCTGCACGACAAGCAAACCCTCGAGCTGCTGTGGGAAGGCGGCAAGGCGCCCTGGAAAAAATGGTAGCCCGACCGGTCTCCCTTGATTTGGAAAAAGGAATGCCATGATTTTCACAAAGACCGCCCTGCCCGGGGCGACACTCATCGATGTCGAGCGGCGCGAGGACGCGCGCGGCTACTTTGGCCGGACCTATTGCGAGCGCGAGTTCGAAAGCCACGGCCTGCCCACGCGGATGGTGCAGACCAACCTGTCGCTGACGCGCCGCCCGGGCACGCTGCGCGGCATGCACTACCAGTTGGCGCCCCATGCCGAGGACAAGCTGGTGCGCTGCGTGCGTGGCGCCATCTGGGACGCGATTGTCGACATCCGCCCGGAGTCGCCCACCTACTGCCAATGGATCGGCGTCGAGCTGAGCGAAGCCAACGGCCGGATGCTGCTGGTTCCCAAGGGCTTCACGCATGGCTTCGTCACGCTGACGGAAGATGCAGCCGTCACCTACCAGGTGTCGGCCTTCTACACGCCGGCGGCCGAACAAGGGGCGCGTTACGACGACCCGGCCTTCGCCATCGACTGGCCGGTGCCGGTGCTCGACATGTCGGACAAGGACCGCCACTGGCCCGACTTCATCCGCCAGGACACTGGACAGGACAACGCATCATGATCATCATCGACAGCGCCTTGCAGCGCCTGGAGCGCGCGGGCAGACCGATCCGCGTGGGGCTGGTCGGCGCCGGCTTCATGGCACGCGGCGTGGCCCTGCAAATCGTCAACGCCACCCCCGGAATGCGGGTGGTGGCCATTGCCAACCGCACGCTGGACAAGGCCAGGCGCGCCTATCAGGAAGCCGGCGTCGACGCCGTGCGTACCGTCGAGACGGTGACCCAGCTCGAGCAGGCCATCGAGCGCGGCCTGCCGGCCATCACCGACGACGCATTGCTGCTTTGCCGGGCCGCTGGCGTCGACGCGATTGTCGAGCTCACCGGCACCATCGAGCATGCGGCCCAGGTCACGCTGGAAGCGCTGGCCCACCGCAAGCATGTGGTGCTGATGAATGCCGAGGTCGACGGCACCATCGGCCCGATT
>JACMQR010000134.1 GCA_014376885.1 Polaromonas sp. | reverse complement strand
GTTCAGGCCGCAGTATGCGGTGATGGTCAGCGAGCCCCATGCCCGCCTGCTGGCTGAAAAAATACAGCAAAACAAGCTCCCTGTGCACGTCCTGTGGTCGTCTGATGCTCTTGAAATGATAGCGTCTGACGACCGGGTCGACGTGGTGATGGCGGCCATCGTGGGCGCTGCCGGCCTGGCGCCCTGCATGGCCGCCGCCCGGGCTGGAAAACGCCTGCTGCTGGCCAACAAGGAAGCCTTGGTGGTGGGCGGCGATGTGTTCATGCAGGCCGTCGCCGCCGGCGGAGCCAGGCTGCTGCCGATCGACAGCGAGCATTCGGCCATCTTCCAGGCCCTGCCCGAGGATGCGGCCACCTGGGGCCGGCGGGTCGAGAAAATCATCCTGACGGCGTCCGGCGGGCCGTTTCGCACCCGGGACCCGGCCAGCTTGCGCCATGTGACGCCCGAAGAAGCCTGCGCGCACCCAAACTGGGTGATGGGCCGCAAGATTTCCGTGGACTCCGCCACCATGATGAACAAGGCGCTGGAGGTCATCGAGGCACGCTACCTGTTTGGCATGGCACCTAGCCAAATCGAGGTGGTGGTGCATCCGCAAAGCATCATCCACTCCATGGTGCAGTTCCACGACACGTCGGTGGTCGCGCAGCTCGGCACGCCCGACATGCGGGTGCCGATTGCCTACGGCCTGGCCTGGCCCGAGCGCATCAGCTCCGGCGCAAAAACACTGGACTTCAGGACCCTGGCCGGCATGACATTCGAAATGCCAGACAACGCGCGCTTTCCGGGCCTGCCGCTGGCCTGGGAGGTGCTCAGCGGGCCAGCCGGAACCGCAGCGGTGCTCAATGCGGCCAATGAGGTGGCGGTGGCGGCTTTTCTGGGCCGGCGCATCCGCTTTGACCAGATTCACCAGGTCAACTGCGCCACGCTGCAAGCGGTGCTGGCCGGTGGTGTCCATGATATTGAAGGCCTGCTGGCCCTGGACGCCCAGGCCCGCAGGGTAGCGGGTCACACCGCCAAAGGTCTGGAGGTATGAAATGCTGACACTGGTTTCTTTTGTCGTGACCCTGGGCATCTTGATCGCTGTCCATGAATATGGCCACTACCGGGTGGCGGTGGCCTGCGGCATCAAGGTGCTGAAGTTTTCCATCGGTTTTGGCAAGCCTTTGTACACCTGGCGGCTCAAGGGCAAGGCGACCGAGTTTTCCATCGGCATGCTGCCGCTGGGCGGCTATGTCAAGATGCTCGACGAGCGCGAAGCACCGGTCGATCCGGCCGAGCGCCACCTGGCGTTCAACACCCAGCCGCTCAAATCGCGCGCCGCGGTCGTCGCTGCCGGGCCGGCGGCCAACCTGCTGCTGGCGGTGCTCTTGTATGCGGTGGTCAACTGGAGCGGTGTGCAGGAGCCCAAGGCCGTGCTGGCCAGCCCGGTCGCCGGTTCGCTGGCCGAAAAGGCCGGCTTGGTCGGCGGCGAAACCGTCCAGAAAGCGGCATTTGACGGCGAAGCCCTGAAAGAGGTGCGCTCGTTCGAGGACCTGCGCTGGCGCATGGCCCAGGGCGCGCTCAATGGCCGGGATCTGCAGCTGGTGCTGGCCGGCAGCAACGGCGCGCCCAGCCGCGCCGTGGTGCTGCCGCTCAGCCAGATCGACGCCGCCCAGGCCGATGCCCAGCTGTTTCGCAAGGTTGGCATTCTCGGCCCCTGGACGCAGCCGGTGATTGGCGAGGTCATGAAGGGCAGCGCCGCCGAAAAGTCCGGCCTGCAAGCCGGCGATGAAGTCCGGCGGATCGGCGCGGCTGCTGTCGTCGATGGCCAGCAGTTGCGCGAGCTGATTCGCGCCTCAGCCCGGGTTTCCGGCGGCAGCGATGCGGGCACGACGCCGCAGGCCTGGCAGATCGTGCGCGCTGGGCGGCCGCTCGAACTCCAGGTGACGCCGGAGATCAAATTTGAGAACCAGCTGCCGGTGGCCCGCATCGGCGCCTTTGTCGGTGCGCCGCCAGAGTTTGTCACGGTGCGCTACGGACCCGTCGACGGCTTGTGGAGCGGCGCGGTGCGCACCTGGGAGGTGTCGACCCTGACGCTCAAGATGATGGGCAAGATGGTGATCGGCGAAGCGTCGCTGAAAAACCTGAGCGGCCCGCTGACGATTGCCGACTATGCCGGCAAGTCGGCCAGCCTGGGCTGGACGTCTTACCTGGTGTTTTTGGCACTGATCAGCGTCAGTCTGGGGGTGCTGAACCTGCTGCCGCTGCCGGTTTTGGACGGGGGTCACCTGATGTATTATCTTTGGGAATGGATCACCGGCCGCGGCGTGTCAGACGCCTGGATGGACCGCCTGCAGCGCGGTGGCGTGGTGATTCTGCTGGGCATGATGTCGATTGCCCTCTTCAACGACGTCGCCCGGCTCGTCGGCTAACTTCCTACCAATTCATGCAAAAGCAAATCAGTCAATTCAAAATTCGCGCGGCCTGCGCCGTGGTGGCCGGCCTGTTGTTCGCCAATGCGGCCTGGGCGGTTGACCCGTTTACCGTGAAGGACATCCGGGTCGAGGGACTGCAGCGCGTCGAGCCCGGCACCATTTTTGCGTCCTTGCCGTTTCGCGTGGGCGAGACCTACAACGACGACAAAGGCTCCAGCGCCATCCGGGCATTGTTTGGCCTGGGATTGTTCAAGGACGTCCGGCTCGAAGTCAGCGGCGATGTGCTGGTGGTGATCGTTGAAGAACGGCCCACCGTGGCCGACGTGGATTTTGTAGGCACCAAGGAGTTCGACAAGGAAGTGCTGAAAAAAGCCCTGCGCGATGCCGGCGTCGCCGACGGCCAGCCGTTCGACAAGGCGCTGGCCGACAAGGCCGAGCAAGAACTCAAGCGCCAGTACATCAACAAGAGCCTGTATGGCGCCGAGGTCGTGACGACGGTCACGCCGATCGAGCGCAACCGCGTCAACCTGACCTTCAGCGTCGTCGAAGGCGATGTGGCCAGGATCAAGGAAATCCGCATCACCGGCAGCAAGGCGTTCAGTGAGTCGACGCTGCTGGGCCTGTTTGACCTGGACACCGGCGGCTGGCTGAGCTGGTACACCAAGTCCGACCGCTACGCGCGCACCAAGCTCAACGCCGACATCGAAACCCTGCGCTCTTACTACCTGTCGCGCGGCTATCTTGAGTTCAAGGTCGAGACCACCCAGGTGGCGATTTCCCCGGACAAGCAAAGCATTGCCATCACGCTCAATGTGACCGAAGGCGAGCGTTTTGTCGTTTCTGGCGTCAAGCTCGACGGCAACTACCTCGGCAAGGAAGAAGAATTCAAGTCGCTGGTGGCCATCAAGCCGGGCGAGCCCTACAACGCCGATGCGGTGGCGCAAACCACCAAGGCGTTCACCGACTACTTCGGAACCTTCGGCTTTGCCTTTGCCAAGGTGGACGCTACGCCCGAGATCGACCGGACCACCAACCGGGTGGCCTTTGTCATCCAGGCCGAGCCGTCGCGCCGGGCCTATGTGCGGCGCATCAACGTTTCGGGCAACAACCGCACGCGCGATGAAGTCGTGCGTCGCGAATTTCGCCAGTTCGAGTCTTCCTGGTACGACGGCGACAAAATCCGCCTGTCCCGGGACCGGATCGACCGGCTGGGTTTTTTCACCGATGTGAATGTCGAGACCCAGGAGGTCAGCGGCACGTCCGACCAGGTGGACATCACCGTCAATGTGGCCGAAAAGCCGACCGGCAACCTGCAGCTGGGCGCCGGCTATTCAAGCGCCGACAGCGTGTCCCTGATGTTCGGCATCAAGCAGGAAAACGTCTTTGGCTCGGGCAACTACCTGGGCATCGAGGTCAACACCAGCAAGTCCAACCGCCAACTGGTGCTGAGCACGATCGACCCGTATTTCACCGCCGACGGCGTGTCGCGCTCGATTGATGTCTATGACCGGACCTCCCAGCCGCTGACCGGGCAGGGCGGTGACTACAAGCTCAAGACGCGCGGCGCGAGCATTCGTTTCGGCGTGCCGTTCACCGAAACCGACACGGTGTACTTTGGCTCGGGCTACGAGTCGCT
>JACMQR010000133.1 GCA_014376885.1 Polaromonas sp. | reverse complement strand
CGGCGATGGCGCAGGTCGCGCAAGGCATTCCTGAAAAACGGCGCGCAGGAAAACAGCAGCACCGGCAGCGACAGCACCCACGAAGCCCAGCGCAGCAACTGCGCCATGTCCGGCGCCAGGTCGCCCGGACTGGCGACATAGGCCGGCCAGGCATACATCATGACCTGCATCATGCACAGGCCGGCCACCCCCAGACGCCACAGCGCCTGACGGGTCTCGACACGCCGGCGGTCGTTAGCAAAGGCGTCGCCGGCCGGCACTGCCGGATAGCCGGCGCGGGCGGCGGCCTGCATCCAGCCAGACGGTTTGACGGCGCTGTCCGACCAGACAATGCGGCCGCGATGGCTGGCCGCGCTGATGTCGGCCGACAGCACGCCCGGCACCTGGCGCAGGGCGTCTTCGATGGTCAAGGCGCACGCGGCGCAGTGCATGCCGTCAAACACCACGCTCGACTCCCAGCAGCCGGGCTGTTTGGCCAGGGAGCGGCTGAACGCCGACCATTCGCCGGGTTCATCGAGCAGCGTCAGCGGCGTCGTGCCGGCTGCTCCACCGGGCGGGCTGCCCGCCAGGCCGGACGGCAGCAGGGCAAGAGGTGGCGGGCGGGCGGTTTGCATGGCCCGTCAGATTAGCAAGCTTTATCGGCCGCTGGTTTGACATGGATCGAACATGCGTCAATCCGCTTGAAATCAACCGCTGCAGCCGGCTCCAAACCGCTCCCGGCTTGCTCCGGCCTATTCCGGCCTGTTCCGGGCTATTCCAGGCTGGTCACGGCGGCCAGGCGGCGCAGGATCTGCTGGACGATGTCGCTTTGCATGTCGCGGTACAGCAGGCCTTCCTCGGCCTCTTTGGCCAGCACGGCCGACTCGTTGAAGCTGATGTCGCGCTGCAGCGCAATTTCACTGACCGGAATCAGCTCCTTGCCCGCCAGGGTGCGCAGGCGAAACGAAAAGCGCAGCCGCAACTGGAATTCACGCACCTGGCCGGCCGAGTTCAGGCTGAGCACCACTTTTTCGCGCTGGTCCTGCAGCACCTCGAGAACCACCTGGGCTTCGGCCAGGCGGCGCGCATCGACAATCACCCGGACCCGGCCGGTGGCCTCCAGGGAACGCCTGAGCTCCACGCCCAGGGGCGACGATTCGGCCAGCGCGCTGTACAGCGTGGTGAAGGCAAAGTTGGGCGCTTTTCGCAGCGCAAAGCCACAGCCGTTCACGCTGACCAGCGTCAGCGATGCGGCAGAAGTTGCCAGGGCCAGAACAGCGCGACGGTGCATGGGTGTGCCTTGTTGGAGGTTGAAAAGCGCCGCTTCAGACGACGATGTTGACCAGGCGGCCGGGCACCACGATGACTTTTCTGGCGGGCGCGCCGGCGGCCTGCTTGATGAACACTGGCGACGCCAGCGCCGCCGCCTCGATCGCGGCCATGTCCGCACCGGCCGGCACCGTGACCGCGCCGCGCAGCTTGCCGTTGATCTGCAGCACCAACTCGATCTCGTCTTGCTGCAAGGCGCCGGCGTCGACCTCGGGCCAGGTCGCGTCGAGCAGGCCGCCCTGGTGCGCCGCATAGCCCAGATCGGACCACAGGGCATGCGTCAGGTGCGGCGCCGCCGGATACAGGCAGCGCAGCAAGATGCCAAAGCCTTCGCGCAGGGCGCCCACCGAGGCTGCGCAGACCGCGCCTTTGAAATCTTCCAGGGTGTTGAGCAGCTTCATGCAGCCCGACACCACAGTGTTGTACTGCATGCGCTGGTAGTCGTAGTCCACCTGCTTGAGCAGGGTGTGCATTTCCAGCCGCATGGCCTTGGTTTCTTTGTCAAATACGCCTGTTGCGCTTGTCACGCAAGCATTTTCAGCTACTGAATTCATAGCGTTTAGCTTGACGCCGAAATTCCAGACGCGGCGCAGGAAACGGTAGGAGCCTTCCACGCCGGCGTCGTTCCACTCCAGCGTGGCTTCGGGCGGCGCGGTGAACATGGTGTAGAGCCGTGCGGTGTCGGCGCCGTATTTCTCGATGATGTCCTGCGGATCGACGCCGTTGTTTTTCGACTTGCTCATCGTGCCCACGCCTTCGTAGTCGATGGGCGCGCCGGCGGGCAGACCGCCCACGGCATGCTTGAGCCGGGCGCCGGTGATCTTGCCGGTCTCGTCGAGCACATGCTCGACATCGTGCGGCCAGAAGTACTCCTTGGCGCCCTTGCCCGAGCGGCGCGAGTAGATGTGGTTGAGCACCATGCCCTGCGTGAGCAGCTTGGTGAACGGCTCGTCGACCCTGACCAGGCCCCGCGCCGTGCCGCCCGGGCCAGGCAGTTCGATGTCGCGCATCACCTTGGTCCAGAAGCGCGCGTAAAGCAGGTGAAGAATCGCATGCTCGATGCCGCCGATGTACTGGTCCATCGGCATCCAGTAGTCAGCGCCTTCAGCGACCATCGCCGCGCTGTTCTTCGGGTCGCAGTAGCGCATGAAATACCACGAACTGTCGACAAACGTGTCCATGGTGTCGGTTTCGCGGCGGGCGCTCTGGCCGCAGACCGGGCAGGTGACACCGGCATGAAAGCCTTCGTGCCTGAGCAGCGGGTTGCCCGAGCCGTCGGGCACGCAGTCGAGCGGCAGCACCACCGGCAGGTCTTTTTCGGG
>JACMQR010000132.1 GCA_014376885.1 Polaromonas sp. | reverse complement strand
GGGTAGGCAAAACCACCACCGACCCACCATACAGAAAACGCGACAAAAACGTGGCTCCCGGAGCAGGGTCACCCGAAAAGTGCAGCACCGAAATGCTCAGAAAACCCACAAGGAAAAGCAGCGGTGTAACCCACCACAGGGCCACTACTCCGGCTGCGAGCAGCAGATAGCAAGTCGCGAACGCCACCCACGATGCGCGGCTGGAAATTTGCGGTAATTCCTTGGCAAATATTGGGTCAAGTGCACCATGAGGAACCCCGAGAAGCACAATCAGCGAGGCCGCTAGCCAAAGCGTTTGCTGCGGATTCATAGGCACCAGAAAAGCCGACAGTGCAGCCGTTGCCAAAGCCAGCAAACTAAAGACAAGACCTTGAAGGCGCAGCGCATTCATAGGCGTTCCGATCTGCCTAATCGCTTGTTTATGAACATCCAACAAGACTCGAACATCACAGGATCGACACCTTTAAAAGCAGTTGGGTTGCCTAGAAAAACGAATCGCTATTGCCAACCAGCCTTGAAGAAAAAATCTGTCGAAACAGGCAAGCCTGGCTGCGTTGGCAGCCAGGCCCTGATCGAAAGCAGGATATTAATCCAGCTACAAGTGACTTAGTCTCGGTCGCCTCGCAAACGGTTGGTAAGCCGTTTGAGACATGGGCTGCATCCCAGTCTCCTGCTCTTAAAGGTTCTTCCCAACCCAGGCCAGCAAGAAGTTCTCTATTGGCCTGACCATGAACTGCACATGGCATCTGGCTTGGAAGGACAGTGACACATTGAAGGCTTACTTTTTGCCAGCCGCCTCGGATTCGCTGACGGCAACGGTCCAGATGATCAGGCCAAAAGCGATTTTATTCAACACATCAGCCAGGTTGTAGATGATGTTGAGTGCGTTGACGCTGCTTTCCGGGCTGGCGCCGGTCAGATAGCCAAAGAAGTAGCCAACTGGGTAAATCGCCCAGCCGATGGTCACGATCCAGCGCATTGTGCTGAAGGCCGACTGCACCGACGGTGGTGCGCTTTGGGCATTGATCTTGCCAGCTTGTCCCATGAAAATCTCATAAAGGATGTAAGCCCAGCCGACCATGCCGATGATAAAGGCGGGCCACACAGCCAGGTAGCCTGCTTCGCCGAGGTAGCCGCCGATCAGCATGACCAGAGTGCCGATCATCAGGCGCCAGAAAACGCCGACAGGCACTTTGGTGATAGCCGACAGGATCAGGTAAAACTCGATCATCAGCAGCGGCACCGTGATCAGCCAGTCGATGTAGCGAAACACCGTGGGTGTCGCTCCTGTGGAGACCCATACGTCACGCATGTAAAAGTAGTGCACCGCCGCCACCAAAGTGACCAGCCCGGAGACGGTCAACGAGGTTTTCCATTTTGGTGAAACGCGGTCTCGCTCCAGAAAGAAGAAAACGGTGGACGCGACCAGCGCCATCGAGATCAACCAGAACGATATGCCAACAAAATCGTCGGGTTTAAGTGTGGAGCTGGAAGCAGCAAAAGCGGAACTGGTTGATAAAGCCAGCGCAGCGCCCGCCGCTGATGACGCGCCTAATTTTGACCAAATGCTTTTAAACATCATGCGGATCTCCCTGAAAGTGCATGACCGGTTGAGATATAAGACCATTTTGTGATCTTTACTTGCCATAATTTCAGTGATCTCCTGCAGGGAGTCCAGACTAATGATGGCTGGGGGAGTGTAAACAGATACAAACATATTTGTCGAGGCCCCGAACCAATTAAGGGACTTCACCGAACGGCCGATTCGCGCTGTCTCAGTGCGCTTTTTCCCAGTTCGCGCCAATGCCGATCTCGGCCAGCAGCGGCACCTTGAGATCGGCAACGCTGGCCATGAGTCGCGGAATTTCAGAGCGCGCCCATTCGACCTCATTTTCCGGCACTTCGAACACCAGCTCGTCATGCACCTGCATGATCATCCTGGTAGCCTTCTCTTGCGAATCCAGCACCTGCTGCACCTGGTTCATGCTGAGCTTGATCAGGTCGGCGGCGGTACCTTGCATGGGTGCGTTGATCGCGGCCCGCTCGGCGCCGGCGCGGCGCGGGCCATTGGGCGAGTTGATCTCCGGCAGGTGCAGGCGCCGCCCGAAAACGGTTTGCACATAGCCCAGGCTTTTGGCCGACAGCCGGGTTTCGTCCATGTAGCGTTTCACGCCCGGATAGCGCTGGAAATAGCGCTCGATGTAGGCGGCAGCGGCTTTGGTCTCGATGCCCAGGTTGCGCGCCAGGCCGAAGCTGCTCATGCCGTAGATCAGGCCGAAGTTGATGACCTTGGCATAGCGGCGTTGCTCGCTGCTGACCTGGTCGAGTGTTACGCCGAACACCTCGGCGGCGGTCGCGCGGTGCACGTCAAGCCCGGCGGTGAAGGCATGCAGCAGGGCCTCGTCGCCGCTGATGTGGGCCATGATGCGCAGCTCGATCTGCGAATAGTCGGCGCTGGCGATCAGGCAGCCGGCGGGTGCCACGAAGGCTTCGCGCACCCGCCGCCCCTCGGCGGTCCGGACCGGAATGTTCTGCAGGTTCGGCTCGTTGCTCGACAGGCGGCCGGTGACCGCCACGGCTTGTGCATAGTGGGTGTGCACCCGGCCGGTTCTGGGGTTGGCCAGCTGCGCCAGCTTGTCGGTGTAGGTGCCCTTGAGCTTGCTCAGCGAGCGGTGCTCGAGCAGCTTGGCGGGCAGCGGATAGTCCTCGGCCAGTTTTTCCAGCACCTCCTCGTCCGTGCTGCGGGCGCCGCTGGGCGTTTTCTTGACCACCTTCATGCCCAGCTTGTCAAAGAAAATCTCGGCCAGCTGTTTGGGGCTGCCCAGGTTGAACGGCTGGCCGGCGATGTCATAGGCCTCGGCTTCCAGCTGCAGCAGGCGCTGGCCGAGTTCCTGGCTTTGCTTGGCCAGCATGGGTGCGTCGATCAGCACGCCGTTGCGCTCGATGCGGTACAGGCTTTCGCTGCTGTGCATTTCCAGCTGGTAGATGAACAGCAGCCTGTCGTCGGCCTGCAGCTGCGGCCACAGCACGCGGTGCACATCGAGCGTCTGGTCGGAGTCTTCGCAGGAATACTCGGCTGCCTTGGCAACATCGACCTGACTAAAACCAATCTGCCCGGCGCCCTTGCCGCACAGCTCTTCATAGCTGATGCCGCTGCGGCCGACATGGCGTTCGGCCAGGCTGGCCAGCCCGTGCGGCTTGTGCGCTTCGAGCACATAGCTTTGCAGCATGGTGTCGTGGGCATAACCCTGGACCTCGATACCATGGTTGGCAAACACATGACGGTCGTACTTGACATGCTGGCCCAGCTTGGGCCGGGCCGGGTTTTCAAGCCAGGGTTTGAGCCGCGCCAGCACCTCGCCAAGCGGCAGCTGTGCGGGCGCGCCGGCATAGTCATGCGCCAGCGGTACATAGGCGGCCTCGCCTGGCGTGACGCTAAAGCTGATGCCGACAATCTGGGCCCGCATCTCGTCGAGCGAGGTGGTTTCGGTATCGACCGCCACCAGCTCGGCGGCCTCCAATTTGGCCAGCCAGCCATCGAATGCTTCCCAGGTCAGGATGGTTTCATACAGCAGGTTGCTGGCGCGCCCGGCCAGCGGCGTGTCATCCGGCGGCGCAGGCGCGTCGTCACCGAACAGGCCCGGCGAACCAGCCAGGGCCGCCGGCGTGCGCGGCTTGCGGCGTTCGGGACCGCCGACCCGCTCGGGCGGCGCGCTGTCGGCATCGATCTGGGCAACTAGGCCCTTGAAGCCATACTTCAGATAAAAAACCCTTAAAGCGCTTGTCTGCTGGACTTCTATAGCTATATTTTCCATAGCAGGCACGCCATCGACATAAGCCGCCAGGTCGCAGTCTTTCTTGATCGTCAGTAGCTCGCGCCCTTTGGGCAGCCAGTCCAGGGAGTTGCGCAGGTTCTCGCCAACGATGCCCTTGACCTCGCCGGCCCGGGCCACCAGCGCATCGAGCGAGCCATACTCCAGCAGCCATTTCACCGCCGTCTTCGGGCCGACCTTGGGCACGCCCGGCACGTTGTCCACCGCGTCGCCGACCAGCGTCTGGTAGTCGACCATCAGGCGCGGCGGCACGCCGAACTCGGCCTGGACGCCGGCCAGGTCGCGCCGGCGGTCGTTCATGGTGTCGATGACAGTGATGTGCTCGTCGACCAGCTGGCTCAGGTCCTTGTCGCCGCTGGAGATGATCACCTCGACCTGCTGGCCGGACGCCATGCAGGCCAGCGTGCCGATCACGTCGTCGGCCTCCACGCCAGGCACGACCAGCACCTTCCAGCCCAGCAGCCGGGTCACCTCATGGATCGCCTCGACCTGGCTGCGCAGGTCATCGGGCATGGCCGAGCGCTGCGCCTTGTAGGCTGGATACAGCGCGTCGCGAAAGGTGGGGCCCTTGGCATCGAACACGCAGACGGCATAGTCGCTGCGCACATCCTTGCGCAGCTTTTGCAGCATGTTGACCATGCCGCGGATGGCGCCGGTGGCCGGGCTGGCCGGGTCGCCCGGGTTGACGCGCAAATCGGGCATGGCATGAAAGGCGCGGTACAGATAGCTGGAGCCATCAACCAGCAGCAGGGTTTTTTTATCAAGACTCATAGAGCCGGATTGTCGGGGAAATCGGCACTGCGGTGGCGCCCGCATCGGCGCCTGACCGGCCAGGCGCCGATGCGGGCCGGCCATGCGATTGACAAAGGGAAAATGCCCTGCCGTTCGCTTCCGGGCCCACCTGCGCCGCCTACAATACAAGGATGAAAATCGCTCTTCGCCCCCTCATTGCCGCTGCCCTGGCAGCTCTGCCGCTGGCTGCAGCTGTGGCCCAGACGGCGGCACCCGTTCCGGCGGCAGCCCAGGCGGACAAGAAGATCGAACGGATTCGCACCGAAGACGCGGGCGCGCGCATCGACGAGCTGCGGGTTGGCGGCGAAACGCAGCACATCACGGTGCAGCCGAAAACCGGCGGCGCGGCTTACGAGGTCAAGCCGGCCGAAGGCGCCCGGGGCGCTGCGCCGGCCGCCGCCAGCAGCGACACCAACGGCTCGCGCGTCTGGAACGTGCTGAAGTTTTAATTTTTTCGTTTTCCAGCACAGGTCTCAAGCTCCAGGTATGGCTGTTTTCACCGAAGTCTCGTTTGACGAGGCTGCAGAGTTCCTGCGCTTTTTGAAATTGGGCCAGCTCCAGCATCTCAAGGGTGCGGCAGGCGGCGTTGAAAACACCAACTACTTTGTCGATACCGACCAGGGACAGTTTGTCTTGACGCTGTTTGAACGCCTGACGTTCGAGCAATTGCCTTTTTACCTGCACCTGATGAAGCATCTGGCCACGCGGGGCATTCCCGTGCCCGATCCGGTCGCGGACGGCCAGGGCAAGCTGCTGCACCAGCTCAATGGCAAGCCGGCTGCAGTGGTCAACAAACTGCGCGGCCACAGCGAGCTCGCACCCGCAGCCGCGCATTGCGCCGACGTCGGCAAAATGCTCGCCCGCATGCACCTGGCCGGGCAGGACTTTGCGCCCCAGCAGTCCAATTTGCGGGCGCTGAACTGGTGGAACGAGACCGTTCCACGGGTCTTGCCGTTTTTGACATCTGCACAGCGCTGCTTGATTCAAGACGAGTTGGCCTACCAAAACCATGTGGCGGCTTCGCCGGCCTTTAAAAACTTGCCGCGCGGCGTGATTCACGCCGATCTGTTTCGCGACAACGTGATGTTTGAAGATGGCCGGTTGAGCGGATTTTTCGATTTCTACTTTGCTGGTTGCGACACGTTTTTGCTGGACATCGGCATCTGCCTGAATGACTGGTGCGTCGACCTGCAAAGCGGCCGGCCCGATCTGGCACGCGCTGCTGCCTTCATGGCCGCCTATCAGCAGGTGCGGCCGCTGACCGGGCAGGAGCGCAGCTTGCTGCCTGCACTGCGGCGCGCCGGCGCGCTGCGATTTTGGTTGTCACGCCTGTGGGATTTTCACCTGCCCAGGGGCGCTGCCGTGCTCCAGGCCCACGACCCCGGCCATTTCGAGCGCGTGCTGCGCGCGTGCCTGGCGCATCCTTACGTCTTCCCCCTTGAAAGCCCGGGCTGCGCGCCTGGCGTCACGCCATGAAACTGAAAATTGTTCCCGCCCGCACCGGCCTGACCTGGGTCAAGCTGGGCATTGTGACGTTCATCAAGCAGCCGCTGGCCATGGCCGGCTTGTTTTTCATGTTCATGGCGCTTCTGTCCATCGCCACGCTGGTGCCGTTCATCGGCGCGGCCCTGGCCCTGGCGCTTTTGCCAGCCGCCACGCTGGGCTTGATGGCCGCCACACAGGAAGCCGTCAAGGGCAAGTTTCCGATGCCGTCCATACTGATCAGCGCCTTTCGCGCTGGCCAGCAGCGCCTGCGCGCCATGCTGGTGCTGGGAGCACTGTACGCCGCCGGCTTTTTGGCCTTGATGGGGGTATCGGCCCTGGTTGACGGCGGCCAGTTTGCCGGGCTGTATCTGATGGGCGGCAGGATCACCGAGGAGCTGGTTTTGCAAGACGGTTTTCAGGCAGCCATGTGGCTGGCCATGGCGCTGTACCTGCCGCTGTCCTTGCTGTTCTGGCATGCGCCGGCGCTGGTCCACTGGCAAGGCATGTCACCTGTCAAAAGCCTGTTTTTCAGCTTCATGGCCTGCTACAAGAACTTCGCCGCGTTTGCCGTGTACGGGCTGGCCTGGGCCGGCGTGTTTGCAATGGCAGCCATCTTGGTATCACTGATTGCGACGCTGCTGGGCAACCCGATGATGGCCACCGTCGCCATGTTTCCGGTGGCCCTGGTAATTGTGGCAATGTTCTTCACCTCGATCTATTTCACGTTTCAGGACAGTTTTTCGGCCACGGACGAAGCGCCCGCTGACGAAGCCGCCTGATTCCGGTTGACGAGCTGGCGCTAAATCACGGTCAGCTTGGCCACGCTCAGCGCCAGCCATTTCACGCCGTGCCGTGTAAAGTTGATCTGCGCGCGCGCATCGTCGCCACCCCCTTCGAGCATTTGCACCTTGCCTTCGCCAAACTTGGCATGAAACACATTCATTCCGGCTTTCAGCCCGTGCGAAGGCGCGCTTTTCTGCGCCGGCACAGGCGCACCAGCCAAGCGCTCGGCACCGCTGGATTGTGAAGAAAATACACTGCCAGCCCAGTCGCCACGGGCACTTCCTGCGCCTGAAGCGGCCACACCACCCCAGCTGCCTGCGCCCAGGCCGGACGAAAACCCCGGCTTTTTCGGCGTCAACCATTTAAGCGCCGACTCGGGCAGTTCGTTAAAAAAACGGCTCTTCAGGTTGTAACGGGTCTGGCCATGCAGCATGCGCGTTTGTGAATGGCTCAGGTACAGGCGCTTTCTGGCCCGGGTGATGGCGACATACATCAGCCGGCGCTCCTCCTCGATGCCGCCGGCATCGTTCAGTGCGTTTTCGTGCGGAAAAATTCCGTCTTCCAGGCCGGTGATGAACACGCAGTCAAACTCCAGCCCCTTGGACGAGTGCACCGTCATCAGCTGCACCGCGTCCTGGCCGGCCTGCGCCTGGTTATCGCCGGATTCGAGCGCCGCATGGGTCAGAAAAGCGACCAGCGGTGACAGGGTTTCGCCGGTCTCAATGTCCGGCGCCAGCCGGTCGGGCAAAGGCGGCTCAAACACCGGCTCGCCCAGGTTCAGGTCCAGGCCCTGGCTGGCGGGCGACTGGGTGAGTCCAGCGCCCAGCTCATCCACCGGCAACGCCACCGCATCCCGGCCAAAGCCTTCCTGGCTGACAAACGCCTCGGCCGCATTGACCAGCTCGGCCAGGTTTTCCAGCCGGTCCTGGCCATCCTTGTCAGTCTTGTAATGCTCTTCCAGGCCGCTGTGCTGCAGCACCAGTTCAATGATCTCGCGCAGCGTGGCGCCTTCGGTCTGCTCGCGCACCACGTCGAGCCGGGCGACAAAGGCGCCCAGGTTGGCGCCCGCCTTGCCCGGCACGGCGCTTACGCCGTCATGCAGCGAGCAACCTGACGAGCGGGCAATGTCCTGCAACTGCTCGATGGTCCGGGCGCCAATGCCGCGCGGCGGAAAGTTCACCACCCGCATGAAGCTGGTGTCGTCGTTCGGGTTGTCGAGCAGGCGCAAGTAAGCCAGTGCATGCTTGATTTCGGCGCGCTCGAAAAACCGCAGGCCGCCATAGACGCGGTAGGGAATGCTGGCATTGAACAGCGCGCTTTCCATCACCCGGCTTTGCGCATTGCTGCGGTACAGCAAGGCGATTTCCTTGGCGGAGGTGCCGTCCCGCACCAGCTGCTTGACCTCATCGACAAACCACTGCGCCTCGGCAAAGTCGCTTGGCGATTCATGCACCCGCACCGGCTCGCCCGGCCCGGCCTCGGTGCGCAGGTTCTTGCCCAGGCGATTGCTGTTGTGGCTGATCAGTTCATTGGCCGAATCCAGAATGTTGCCGAAGCTGCGGTAGTTGCGCTCCAGCTTGATTTGGTGGGTGACCTCGAACTCGCGCACGAAGTCGGCCATGTTGCCAACGCGCGCGCCGCGAAAGGCATAAATGCTCTGGTCGTCGTCGCCCACCGCGATGACTGAGCCGCCCGGCATGCCCGGCAGGCTGTGCCGCGCGTCGTCGCCCTGCCCGGCCAGCATCTTGATCCAGGCGTACTGCAGCTTGTTGGTGTCCTGGAACTCGTCGATCAGGATATGGCGAAAGCGCCGCTGGTAATGTTCACGCACGGCCGCATTGCCCTGCAGCAGCTCATAGCTGCGCAGCATCAGCTCGCCAAAATCGACCACGCCTTCGCGCTGGCACTGCTCTTCGTAGAGCGCGTAGATCTCGACCTTCTTGCGGCCCTCCTCGTCCCGCACCGGCACATCTTTGGCGCGCTGGCCGTCTTCCTTGCAGGCGGCGATGAACCACTGCAGCTGCTTGGGCGGGAAGCGCTCGTCATCGACATTGAACTGCTTGCACAATCGCTTGATGGCGGACAGCTGATCCTGGGTGTCGAGAATCTGGAAGGTCGAGGGCAGGTTGGCGAGCTTGTAGTGGGCGCGCAAAAACCGGTTGCACAGACCGTGAAAGGTGCCAATCCACATGCCGCGCACATTGATGGGCAGCATCGCCGACAGGCGAGTGAGCATTTCCTTGGCGGCCTTGTTGGTGAAGGTCACGGCCAAAATACCGCCGGACGACACCTGGCCGGTCTGCAGCAGCCAGGCGATGCGGGTGGTCAGCACGCGGGTCTTGCCCGAGCCTGCCCCTGCCAAAATAAGGGCATGCGTGGGCGGCAGGGTGACGGCGGCCAGCTGCTCTGGATTAAGATTTTGCAGGAGCGGGGAGGAAGTGTCG
>JACMQR010000131.1 GCA_014376885.1 Polaromonas sp. | reverse complement strand
TTGGCACGCTCATGGCCCGGCATGCGGACGCATGAGCCTCGCCATTTTTGGAGCTGCTATTGAATACATAGCTGTAACTGTCCGTGCGACAAGCGCACAAGCCAACAAACACCCTTGAAAAGCATGATGAACACCCACGCCCGTCCCGCCACGCCGCTGTCCACCCAGGACACTACCCGCATCGACGACCTGCGCATTGGCGCGGTGCGCCCGCTGATCACGCCGGCGCTGCTGCAGGAATGGCTGCCGGCGCCCGCCAGCGTGCAGGCGCTGGTCGCGTCCAGCCGGGCGGCGATTTCACGGCTGCTGCAGGGTCTGGACGACCGGCTGGTGGTGGTCGTTGGGCCGTGCTCCATCCACGACCATGCACAGGCCATGGACTACGCCAGGCAACTCAAGGCCGAGGCCGACGCGCTCCAGGACGATCTGCTGGTCGTGATGCGGGTGTATTTTGAAAAACCGCGCACCACCGTCGGTTGGAAGGGTTACATCAATGACCCGCACCTGGACGGCAGCTTTGCCATCAACGAGGGTCTGGAGATGGCGCGCCAGCTGCTGCTCGACGTGCTGGCGCTTGGCCTGCCGGTGGGCACCGAATTCCTTGACCTGCTGAGCCCGCAGTTCATCAGCGACCTGGTGAGCTGGGGCGCGATTGGCGCGCGCACCACCGAAAGCCAGAGCCACCGCCAGCTGGCCAGCGGCCTGTCGTGCCCGGTGGGTTTCAAGAACGGCACCGACGGCGGCGTGAAGGTGGCAAGCGACGCGATCCAGGCGGCGCAGGCCGCGCATGCCTTCATGGGCATGACCAAGATGGGCCAGGCGGCGATCTTCGAGACCCGCGGCAATGACGACTGCCATGTGATTTTGCGCGGCGGCAAACAGCCCAACTATGCCAAAGCCGATGTCGATGCGACCTGCGCGCAGCTCACCGTCGCCGGCCTGCGCGCGCAGGTGATGGTCGACGTCTCGCATGCCAACAGCATCAAGCAGCACCAGCGCCAGATCGACGTGGCCCTCGACGTGGCGGGCCAGGTGGCCGCAGGCGACCGGCGCATCATCGGCCTGATGATTGAAAGCCATTTGAACGAAGGCCGGCAGGACATCGTGCCCGGCCAGCCGCTCAGGCACGGCGTGTCGGTAACCGACGCCTGCATCAGCTTTGCGCAGACCGTGCCGGTGCTGGAGAAGCTGGCGGCGGCGGTGCGGGCGCGGCGCGCAAACCCTGCGGGTTGACCAGCGCGCCCGGCTACTTGGGGCGCAAGACCATCTGTTCCCCGGACACCAGCAGGTCAAACCGGGACAAGAAGCTTTGCCCCAGCAGGGCGTCGCCCGGGTTGCCACCGACCAGCCCGACCCCGACACGCACGCTTGACACGCCCAGCGGCCCGAGCGCGACGGGAACGCCAGCAACGATACGCCCCGGCACATCGCCGTTGGCGGTTCTGAAACTGGTTGGGGTGCCGCTGGCAAGTCCGGCGCTTTTGGCAAATTGCTCGCTGACCGTGACCAAGGACGCGCCGGTGTCCACCATGAAGTTGACCGGTTTGCCATTGACCAGGCCCGCCGCATAAAAGTGCCCGTCCCGCGCCCGGGAGATCACCAGGGCGCCGTTTGCCGAAACCACTGCCGGCCTGGGCTTGAGGTAGTGGGTCATGCCGGTATAAAGCAAGCCGATCACGCCCAGCCAAAACAAGAAGATCAGCATTGATTGCAATTTTTTTTGTCTGGACAAGGTGACTGCTCCTTTGGCGCGTTTTTTCTGCGCATCTTTGTACCAGTCCCGGTCTTGCATGCCCATGAATCTGCGTTTGTGAATGGCTTGGGTTCAGTGCGGCGACGCAGTTCCGGATTCCCGCTAAGAATTTAAGGAAAACAGGCTGTTCGCGCAATTCAGACGGTCGTTTACCGCTATAAAAAACAGAGCAAAATAGAAATTTTCTTGAGCTGGTGGGCAAAGGCGGCGCTGTCCGACAGCCACCGCACCGGCTTGATCCAACAATCGGCAATGACAGGATAATGTTTTTTCAATAACCCGGGCTTCGATCCTGCCTGGTAAAGCTGTCTGAAAAAAGCTTTGCCGGCCCATCTGGCAAGGAACTCAACCGTGACTAGCAAACAAGCTCCGCAGGGCAAACAGGCACCCACCACCGGCAAGGTGGCCAATGACACCAACAAGCTGGGAAACAAGGATCCGACCCAGCTGAACCAGGGCCAGCGCACATCCGACAGCCGGCACGACCGCGAGGCCCATGTGGGCGGCGGCAACCAGTCGCAGTCCCGGCGTGGCCCGGTGGGCAGTTCCAAGCGCTGACGCCCGCGCCTGGCTTGCCGGCCGCAACGCCGGGCTACTTGTCGGGCAGTTCGATCTTGACTTCCAGCACATCGAGGTTGTCCTGGCGCTCGAGGTTGAGCTTGATGTCGTCCGGATTGATCTTGATGTACTTGGCGATCACGGCAATCAGGTCGCGTTGCAGCGCCGGCAGGTAGTCGGGCTCATAGCTGGTGCGTCCGGAGCGCTCGTGCGACAAGATGATCTGCAGCCGCTCCTTGGCGACATTCGCGGTTTTTTTCTTTTCGCCGAGCAGGAAGGAGAAAAATGAGGCCATGGCTTTTTACCTTCCCCCGAACAGGCGCTTGAAAAAACCGGGTTTTTGCGCATCGATGAAGCGCATCGGCCTCTCCTGGCCCAAAAAGCGGTCAATCACATCCTTGTAGGCTTCGGACACATCGCTGCCCTGCATGTGCACCGCCGGCACGCCCTGGTTGGACGCCTGCAGCACGATCTCGGATTCGGGAATCACGCCGATCAGCTTGATGCGCAGGATGTCCTGGATGTCTTCGAGCGACAGCATCTGGCCCTGGTCGACCCGGCTGGGGTTGTAGCGGGTGATGAGCAGGTGCTCCTTGACCGGGTCGGCGCCGTCGATGGCGCGCTGCGTCTTGCTCGACAGCATGCCCAGGATGCGGTCCGAGTCGCGCACCGAGGACACTTCCGGGTTGGTCACCACCAGCGCCTCGTCGGCGAAATGCATGGCCATCAGCGCGCCGGTTTCGATGCCGGCGGGCGAGTCGCAGATGATGTACTCGAAATCCATGCCGGCCAGGTCGTCGAGCACCTTTTTCACGCCGTCGAGCGTCAGCGCGTCCTTGTCGCGGGTTTGCGAGGCGGCCAGTACGAACAGGTCGGGGCACTGCTTGTCCTTGATCAAGGCTTGGTTGAGCGTGGCTTCACCCTGGATGACATTGATCAGGTCATAGACTACCCGGCGCTCGCAGCCCATGATCAGGTCCAGGTTGCGCAAGCCAACGTCGAAGTCGATGACGGCGGTTTTGTGGCCGCGCAGGGCCAGACCGGTTGAAAAGCTGGCGCTGGTGGTGGTCTTGCCGACGCCGCCCTTGCCAGAGGTGACCACAATGATTTTTGCCATTCGAAAAAGTCCTTTTCTTGAAAACGGGAGGTGATTCAGTCAGTCGGTTTGGCAAGGCTGCAGTGCCAGATCATGCATGAAAGTGCGCTTGTTTTGTAAGGGTGTGTTTTTAAAAGTGGGTTCTGGTCTGGTTGCAAAAACCATGTTCAGAGCATCGGCGTCATGACCAGCCGTTCGCCGTCCGGGCCTTCAACCAGCCGCACCTGGGTGGCATGGCCGACGACTTCGGGCGGCAGCGGGTTTTCGCTGGTGCGGTAGATGCCGGCGATCGACAGCAGTTCGGCTTCCAGTGCCAGCGCAAAAATGCGCGCCTCGGTGTTGCCCCGCGCGCCGGCAATGGCCCGGCCGCGCAGCGGCGCATACACATGGATGTGGCCGTCGGCAATCACCTCGGCGCCGGCATTCACCATGGCCAGCACCACCAGGTCCCGGCCTCTGGCGTAGACCTGCTGGCCCGAGCGCAGCGGCTTGTCGACAACCAGCGCGCCCAGGGGTGCCGAATGTACCTGCGGCACTGGCTCGGCGGGCTGGTCTGGCGACGCCGGCGCGGGCCGGGGCGTGAGCAGATGGGCGTCGTTGCCACTCACCAGTCCGGCCTGGCGGGCGGCGGCCATTTGCGCCGGACTGCCGCCCTTGACGGCGACCGGCACCAGCCGGAAGCTGCCGAGCAGCGCGTTCAAGGCCGCAAAGTCAATGTGCGCCGGGGCTGCCGCTTCAGCACCTTGCAGGGGCGACAGGTCGATGACCAGCGCGTCCTGGTCGAAAAAATCGGGAATGTCGCCAAAGCGCTGCGCCATCTCGCGCGCCAGCGCCGCCAGGTCGGTGGACTTGAGCAGCAGCGCAACCAGTGGAAAATTGGCGCTCTTGATTTCAAAGGTGTGGGGCGTGGCAACGGTCATGGGCAGTCAAGGGGAGTGAACAAACAACGGCGGGCGCTGATGGGGCGGCTTTGCCCAGGGTGGCCGAACGCCCAAGGGTAGTGCAGGAAGTGCAGCCTGCCCGTCGGGCGGCCTGCTGCCCGCTGCGTCAGTCATTGAAAGCATGCCAATTGCGCCTATCCGTGAACGTTGAGACCATAAATCATCTGGATTTTCATTATCCTGGAACTTGAGGGGCTTTTTTAAGTGGCAGCTGTCCCGCGTCCATGCAGCACGCGGCCGCCGTCGATCGGCCTGCGCCTGGTTTGGGCGACCGGCTCCGGCAGCATCAAACGCCCGGCAGTCGGGGCTTGGACAGCGCCGCAGGCGCCGTGAAAACCGGTGTCGCGGCCGCAACAGCCGGGTTCAGGGTGGGCGCTGTAGGCTTGGCGGCTGCCCATCATGCACCTTCAGGAGATTCGCCATGAACATTCCCTCCCTGCAAAACGCTGTCAGCGCTGAAGAATGGCAACTGCGCTGCGACCTGGCCGCCTGCTACCGGCTGGTGGCGCTGTACGGCTGGAGCGACCTGGTGTTCACCCACATCAGCCTGAAGCTGCCCGAGTCCGTCACGGGCCCCGACGCGCACCATTTCCTGATCAATCCCTACGGCCTGATGTTTGACGAGATCACCGCCTCCAGCCTGGTCAAGGTCGACGGGCAGTGCCACAAGGTCATCGACTCGCCGTTTCCCGTCAATCCGGCCGGCTTCGTGATCCACAGCGCGGTGCACGAGGCCAGGCCCGACGCCGGCTGCGTGCTGCACACCCACACCCGTGCCGGCGTGGGCGTCAGCGCGCAGGCCGGCGGCGTGCTGCCCATCAGCCAGCAGTCGACCTTTGTGCTGGCGTCGCTGGCCTACCATGCGTACGAGGGCGTGGCCTTTCGCGACGACGAGAAGCCGCGCCTGCAGGCCGACCTGGGCCGCGCCAACTTTATGGTGCTGCGCAACCACGGCCTGCTGGTCGTCGGCCGGACGGTGGCCGATGCGTTTTTAAGCATGTACACCTTTGAAAACGCCTGCCGCATCCAGATCGACGCGCAGGCCGGCGGCGGCGCCCTGACGCAGGTCGACCCGCGCATCGTGCAAGGCGTGTCCGAGGCCATGCGGGTGCAGACCGGCGGTCTGGGCGGTGCGTTTGTCTGGCCGTCGCTGATTCGCAAGCTCGACCGCCTGGACAGCGGCTACCGCTGCTGAACCCGGGCTGCCTCAGTCGCGCTTGCGCGGCTTGTGGTCGTCAGCGCCGGCAAACCAGTTTTTGCAGGTCACCAGCACCACCCGCACGGCGCGCTCCAGGATGTCGGCGGACAGCGCCGACCGGCGCCGGGCTCGCAGGCGAAAAACCAGCAAGAATTCGGCGATCCGGGACGGAAACCCGACCGCGCGCCGGGGCGCGATGGCCGGAAGCAGCGGCTTTGCCGGGCCGGGGTCGTCCTCGCGCGCGGTCCAGCCCGGAAAAATACGGTCCTTGAGCCGGGAAACTGCCGTTCGGGACGGCTGGCGGTCATCAGGCAGCATTTACTTGGTCATTTACTTGGTTATTTTCTTGACCGCGCCCACGCCCAGGGCCGCAAGCACCACGAAAACAACCGCCAGGATCAAGAACAGTCCGAACAGCACCTTGGCAATGCCTGCCGCACCCGTTGCCATGCCGCCGAAACCCAGGGCGCCGGCCACCAGTGAAATCGCTGCAAAGACAATCGCGTACTTGATCATGGTAATTTCCCTGCGGTGTCCACGGCCGCCAGACCTGCCAGGCTGGCTGGCCGGTGGTGGCTGATCGTGATGCGGTGAATGAAATGCTAGCGGGGGGTGCCGCTCAAGCCCATCAGCACCGCCCGTTGTCCCTTGTAGGACATTGCCCAGCTGTCCATCATAGACCGCCAGCCCCGCCATGCTGCTGAAGATGGTGGCACAGTCCGGGGCTGGCCGGATGGCCCGGGTTCCCCCGTCCATCCGGACGGGATGGACAATGAACAGCGTGCACGGGCAAGCAAGAGCTGCCCGAGGCCCGCCGGTCCGGCCCCGGGTTGCCGGACTCCTGGTCCGGCAGGGATTCCGGGAAATTGCCAGGGGTTGCCAGCGCTGGCCCGTGCCGCTTACGTCGAAAAACGCCCTGCCCGCCAGTGCCCGCCAGGGGCGGCTGGCGCGGCGCACAATCGGGATGCCGGCACCGGCCTGGCCGCGTGCTCCTGCCAACCCGACCGAGGAAATGCCCATGTCTTCATTGTTCGACACCGTCCGGGTGGGCGACCTGCTGCTGCCCAACCGCATCGTCATGGCGCCGCTGACGCGCAACCGCGCGCCCGACGCCATCCCCACGAAGCTGATGGCCGACTACTATGCCCAGCGCGCCACGGCCGGTCTCCTGATCACCGAAGCGACCGCCATCAGCCACCAGGCCCAAGGCTATGCCGATGTGCCGGGCCTGTACGGCACCGAGCAGCTCGACGGCTGGAAGCAGGTGACCCAGGCCGTGCATGACGCGGGCGGCCAGGTCGTGGTGCAGCTGTGGCATGTGGGCCGCGTGCCGCACCACGCGCGGCAGCCGGGCGGCGGCCCGCCGGTGGCGCCGTCGGCCATCGCCGCCAAGACCAAGACGGTGCTGATCCGGGACGGCGTGCCGACTTTCGTGCCAACCTCGGAGCCGCGCGCCCTGGACGCCGAGGAACTGCCCGAGATCGTGCACACCTACCGGGCGGCCGCGCTCAATGCGGTGCAAACCGCTGGCTTCGACGGGGTTGAAATCCATGGCGCCAACGGCTACTTGCTGGACCAGTTTCTGAAAAACGGCTCGAACCGGCGCATCGACGACTACGGCGGCAGCATCAAAAACCGCGCTCGCCTGCTGCTTGAGGCGACGCGTGCCATTGTCGACGCCATCGGCGGCGGGCGCACCGGCATCCGGCTGTCGCCGGTCACGCCGGCCAATGACGCGTTCGACAGCAACCCGCAGCCGCTGTTTGAATATGTCGTCAAGCACCTGGCCAAGCTCGGTCTGGCTTACCTGCACATCATTGTCGGCGCCACCGGTGGCGCACGCGAGCTGGCCGAGCGGCCGTTCGACTATGCCGCCCTGAAAGCGGCCTACCGCGCAGCCGGCGGCACCGGCGCCTGGATGGTGAACAACGGCTATGACCAGGCCAGCGCGCTGCAAGCCTTGGCCGACGGTGCTGACCTGGTGGCCTTTGGCAAGGCCTACATCGCCAATCCGGACCTGGTCACCCGCCTGGCCACCAACGCGCCGCTGAACACGCCCGACCCGGCGACGTTTTACGGCGGCGGCGCCATCGGCTACACCGATTATCCAGCGCTACAAAATAAATAGCTGAAAACACTGGTGTTGCCTGCACCAAAAGCAGTTTGTGCATATAAAAACGCTGCATCACCGGGCGCGTCGCTTGCAGCGACCTTCAGTCCCGGTTTTCTCCGGATCGCGCAGACGCCAAGGCCCAAGGCC
>JACMQR010000130.1 GCA_014376885.1 Polaromonas sp. | reverse complement strand
CGCTGGACGACATGAAGGTGCTGTACGGCGGCTTCGATTTGTGCAGCCCGACGACCAGCGTGAGCATGACGATCAACGGCCCGGCGCCGAGCATCCTGGCGATGTTCATGAACACCGCCATCGACCAGAACATCGACAAGTTCAAGGCCGACAATGGCCGCGAGCCGACCGACACCGAAACCCTGAAAATCCGCGAATGGGTGCAGGCCAACGTGCGCGGCACGGTTCAGGCCGATATTTTGAAGGAAGACCAGGGCCAGAACACCTGCATCTTCAGCACCGAGTTCAGCCTGAAGGTGATGGGCGACATCGCCGAGTATTTTGTGCACCACAACGTGCGCAATTTCTACAGCGTGTCGATCAGCGGTTATCACATTGCCGAAGCCGGCGCGAACCCGATTTCGCAACTGGCCTTCACGCTAAGCAATGGCTTCACCTTTGTCGAAGCCTACCTGGCGCGCGGCATGCACATCGACGACTTCGCGCCCAACCTGAGCTTTTTCTTCAGCAACGGCATGGACCCGGAATACACCGTGATGGGCCGCGTCGCCCGGCGTATCTGGGCCGTGGCGATGAAGGAGAAATATGGCGCCAACGAGCGCAGCCAAAAGCTCAAATACCACATTCAAACCTCAGGCCGCAGCCTGCACGCGCAGGAAATCCAGTTCAACGACATCCGCACCACGCTGCAGGCCCTGATCGCGATCTACGACAACTGCAATTCCCTGCACACCAATGCCTTCGACGAAGCCATCACCACGCCGACCGAAGACAGCGTACGCCGCGCCATGGCGATCCAGCTGATCATCAACCGCGAATGGGGCCTGGCGAAGAACGAAAACCCGAGCCAGGGCGCGTTCATCATCGAAGAGCTGACTGAATTGGTCGAGGAAGCCGTGCTGGTCGAATTCCAGAACATCGCCGACCGGGGCGGCGTGCTCGGGGCCATGGAAACCGGCTACCAGCGCGGCCGCATCCAGGACGAGTCGATGCACTACGAAATGCTCAAGCACACCGGCGAGCTGCCCATCATCGGCGTCAACACCTTTCGCAACCCGCATGGCGACGCGGTGCATGACAAGCTCGAGCTGGCGCGCTCGACCGACGAGGAAAAGCAAAGCCAGCTGGTCCGGCTGCAGGACTTCCACACGCGCCACGTGGCCGAAGCCCCCGCGCAACTGAAGCGCCTGCAGCAGGCGGTGATCGAGAACCAGAACGTCTTCGAGGTGCTGATGGACGCGGTGCGCGTCTGCTCGCTCGGGCAGATCACCGATGCGCTGTTCGAAGTCGGCGGGCAGTACCGGCGCAACATGTAGGCTTTGGCAGGAGCGCTGCCCAGTCCGGCGCCAAAAAAAAAGAAACCCGGACCCCCGGTGCGGATCGCGCCTCGGGGGTCCGGGTTTCGTTTTGGCCGGGCGCGGACAGCGCCGGCCCGAGGGTGGGCTTAACCCTGGTGGGGGCGCTTGCCGGGGTTTTTCTTGCTGCGGGTATGGGCGCCGCGCTCCAGGCTGATTTTCTGGCCGTTGCCGGTCGTGATGGTGTAGCCTTTCGGCGCCACAGGCTTGGGGGCGCAGATGTCGGCCTCGACTCTGATTTTTTTGGACATGAAAGACTCCGGGTTAAAAATGGGCTGAACGGCCGATTTTAAGCCACGCCGCGCCAGCGCCTGCATTCCTGCGGCTTTGGCCCCGCAATCGTCCGGCAGCCCGCCTGCCCTGCCCTGGCCAGCCCTGCCCGGCAGCCGCCTTATTCAAGGGTGGCGCCTGACGCCTTCACGATGCCGCGCCACTTGTCGTAGTCGGTCTTGAGCAGCGCTGAAAACTGCCCGGGCGTCATGGCCTGGGTTTCCCCGCCCTGCGCCTGGATCGCCGCCTGCATGTCGGGCAGGGCCAGCAGCTTGTTGACCTCGGCATTGACCGCAGCCACGATGTCCCGGGGCGTGCCGGCCGGCATGAACAGGCCGTACCAGGTGCTGACGTCAAAATCCTTGTAGCCCATTTCTGCCACCGTGGGCACCTCGGGCAGCGAAGTGCTGCGGCGTGCCGACGTGACCGCCAGGGCGCGCAGCTTGCCGGTCTTGAGCTGGCCAATGGCCGACGGCAGCGACGACACCATCAGGTCCACCGTGCCGGCCAGCACGTCCATCATCGCCGGGTTGGAGCCCTTGTAGGGAATGTGGCGCAGCTTGATGCCGGCGGCCGTGTTGAAAATTTCGCCGGCCAGGTGAATGGTCGTGCCGTTGCCCGGCGAGCCGTAGGTGATCTGGTCGGGCGCGGCCCGGGCGGCGGCCACCACATCGGCCAAGGTCTTGAAGCGCGAGTTGACGCCGGTGACGATGACCACCGGCGTGTAGGCCACATGCGCCACCGCCACCAGGTCCCTGATCGGGTCGTAGCTCAGGCTTTTGTACAGCCAGGGCGCGACCACCAGGTTGTCTTTCTGGCCCATCACCATGTCGTAGCCGGTCGGCAGGGCCCGGACCGCCTCGGCAATGCCGATGGTGCCGCCGGCGCCGCTGCGGTTGTCGGCAACCACCGTCCATTTGCTGACTTCGGTCAGCTTGTTGGCCACCAGGCGCGACAAGATGTCGGTGCCGCCGCCCGGCGGGAACGGCACGATCAGGCGGATCGGCCTGGCTGGGTAAGCACTGGGCTGCGGCGCGGGCTGGGCCTGCGCCGCTGTCAGCGTGCAGGCCAGCAGCGCCAACGAAACAATCTTTTTCAGCATGGGGTCTCCGGATGAGTGGGCCGGCTGCGAGGGCGCGGCAGCGCGGCCAGGGCAGTCGTCTGCATTTTAAGGGCCGGGCTTTCCGGCTCCTTGCGGCTCCGGCCAGGGGCGGCCCCCTGCGGCGCGCGCCGGGCTACATCGGCTGGGGCAGCGGCAGGTTCACCAGCAGGTTTTGCGGCTTGAGCCTGAGCACGCCATCGGCGTTCATCATCAGGCCCAGATAGACCGGCTTGCCCGCCACGTCGGCGCGCATTTCCCGGGAATTCACGAAATCCAGCCGAAACAGGCTGACGAGCCGCTGGAGGCGGCCAGGCGCCACCTCCCGGCCTTCGTACAGGTCGTTGAGCAGCGCGGTTGCCTCGGCATCCAGGCCCACATGCCAGCGCCAGGCGGCATCGTCGATTTTTTGCAGCGGCCGCAGGGTGACGCTGACGCCCAGAAAATGACGCACCCATTTTTGCAGCACGCTGGCCAGCGCCTTCAGCCCCGACCGGGCCCGGGTCATGGTCAGGACCAGGCCGTGGCTCAGGTCGTTCTTGACTTCATGCGTCAGGTCAAGCAAATGACGGTGCCGCTCGGCGTGCTGCCAGTAGTCAGGCAGCCGCTCGTCGGTCAGCACCTGCAGCTCGATGGCGCGCAGCGGCGCTTTGGCCTCGGCCAGAAAGCGGCCAAAATCGCCCAGACCGCCGGTTTCGTTCAGCAGGTCAATCACCCCTTGGTCGCCGCTGAGCACCTGGCCGTCCAGGGTGCTGATGCGCTGGCTGCGAAACAGCATCTCGCCGGCGCGCACCTCATACGCGTCGGTCGAGTCACTGAGCAAGTTATGCGTGATGGCCTGGGCCAGCAGGTCGATGAACAGCGGCGCAATCGTCACCCGGCCCGAGCCGTCGCGCGGAAACAGGCTCAGGTAGTAGGCCTCCAGCGTGCCGGCGGCCAGCAGGCCGTCGCGAAAGCGCAGGAAGTGGCCGTAGCTCTCGCGGACATCATCGTCCTGCAGCGCCTGTAGTTCGGCCGGCGCGACCGGCCGGCACGGGGAGGTGGTCAGCGCGGCATGCAGCGCCAACTCGGCCGGGCAGGACTCGGGCACCGGGGCCAGTTCGGGGCGCGCCAGAAAAAGCCGCAAATAAGCATCGGTCGGCAGCAGCCAGCCGCGTTCGTTGCGGAGCAAAAGGGACAAGCCGCTGGAGGGCCAAAAATTTTCCATGGACGCCATCGTCGCACATGCCGGGCCCGCGGCATTCACGCGGTCAGCGCAGGGCGCTTTGCTTGGCCGCCCTTTGCGGGCGCCTTCAGGCGCTCTCTTTCCGATACGAAATACTACCTAAGGGTCTAACCCGGTAGCGTAGGCGGCTGCGGATGCATAACATTCACGGCTGTGCTTCACGCCGTTTCGGGTGCCTACAGGCAGCCGATTTGTGAATCAGATTCAACCAGCCGGAGAGCCAATTTGCCAGTGGATTTCATTCTTGAAACGCGCAGCCTGACCAAGGAATTCAAGGGATTCATTGCGGTCAACAATGTGGACCTCAAAGTCCAGCGCGGGCACATTCATGCCCTGATCGGGCCGAACGGCGCGGGCAAGACCACCTTCTTCAACCTGCTGACGAAGTTCTTGCCGCCGACGCGCGGCAGCATCACCTTCAACGGCACCGACATCACCGCCGAAAAGCCGGCGCAAACCGCCCGGCGCGGCATTGTCCGGTCGTTCCAGATCTCGGCCGTGTTCCCGCACATGACGGTGCTGGAAAACGTGCGCGCCGCCCTGCAGCGCAACCTGGGCACGTCGTTTCATTTCTGGAAGTCCGAGGACACGCTGCATGGCCTGCATGGCCGGGCGCGCGCCCTGCTCGACGAAGTCGACCTGGGCCAGTTCGCCGATGTGCTGACGGTCAACCTGCCCTACGGCCGCAAGCGCGCCCTGGAACTGGCCACCACGCTGGCGCTGGAGCCCGAGCTGATGCTGCTCGACGAGCCCACCCAGGGCATGGGCCACGAGGACGTCGACCGGGTGACGCAGCTGATCAAGAAAGTCTCTGCCGGGCGCACCATCTGGATGGTCGAGCACAACATGAATGTGGTGTCGTCGATTGCCGACCGCATCACGGTGCTGCAGCGCGGCGCCATCATTGCCGACGGCCCGTATGCCGAGGTGGCCAAAAACCCGCTGGTCATCGAGGCCTACATGGGCACGGCCAACACCGAGCTGCAGGGAGCGCACTGACCATGACCAAAGAGCTGCTCCGCATCGACGACCTGCACGCCTGGTACGGCGAGTCGCACATCCTGCACGGCGTGAACCTGACGGTCAACGAAGGCGAGGTTGTCACCCTGCTGGGCCGCAACGGCGCCGGCCGCACCACCACCCTGCGCGCCATTGTCGGCATGACCGGCGCGCGCAAGGGCTCGATCAGGATCAATGGCGAAGAAGCGCTCAAGCTCGCGCCGCACAAGGTCGCCCGGCTCGGCGTGGGCTACTGCCCCGAAGAGCGCGGCATTTTCGCCAGCCTGTCGGCCGAGGAAAACCTGATGCTGCCGCCCACTATTGCGCCGGGCGGCATGAGCATCGACGAGATCTACGCCATGTTCCCCAACCTGAAGGAGCGCGCCAGCAGCCCCGGCACGCGTTTGTCGGGCGGCGAGCAGCAGATGCTGGCGGTGGCGCGCATCCTGCGCACCGGCGCGCGGCTGCTGCTGCTCGACGAGATCTCCGAAGGCCTGGCGCCGGTGATCGTGCAAAAGCTGGCCGAGATGATCCTGGCGCTCAAGGCCAAGGGCTACACCATTGTGCTGGTCGAGCAGAACTTTCGCTTTGCCGCGCCGCTGGCCGACCGCTTCTACGTAATGGAACATGGCCGCATCGTCGAGAAGTTCGATGCGGCGCAACTCGACGCCAAGATGCCGGTGCTGCACGAACTGCTTGGCGTCTAGTCTTTTCTCTCATCGACCGATCTCGATTCCTTGTCGACTGCAACCACTCAATGGAGACCAATATGAAACATCAGCTCACCACACTTGCACTTCTGCTCGCTGCCGCCGGTCTTGCCTCGCAGGCGGCTTACGCGCAAGAAAAAGTCAAGATCGGTCTGATCACCGACATGTCCAGCCTGTACTCCGACGTCGAAGGCAAGGGCGGCGCCACGGCCATGCAGATGGCCATCGACGACTTCGGCGGCAAGGTGCTGGGGCAGCCGATCGAGCTGATGTCGGCCGATCATCAGAACAAGGCCGACATCGCTGCGTCCAAGGCGCGCGAATGGATCGACACCGCCGGGGTCACGCTGCTGTTCGGCGGCACCAATTCCGGCACAGCATTGGCCATGGCCAAGGTCGCCGAAGAAAAGAAGCGCGTGTATTTCAACAACGGCGCTGGCACTT
>JACMQR010000018.1 GCA_014376885.1 Polaromonas sp. | reverse complement strand
GGCGGTTTACGAGGAAATGCGGCGCGCCATGCATGCGGTCATCTCGGGCATCACCTGGGAGCGCCTGGAGCGCGAATCGAGCGTGACCTACCCATGCCTGAGCGCCGACGACCCCGGTGCGCCCACGGTGTTCATCGACCGTTTCGACACCGCCGACGGCCGGGTGCGCCTGGTGCCGGCCGACATCATCCCGGCCAACGAGCGACCCGACGCCGATTTTCCATTCGTGCTCATCACCGGCCGCCAGTTGGAGCACTGGCACACCGGCAGCATGACCCGGCGCTCGGAAGTGCTCGATGCGCTCGAGCCGATGGCGATGGCCTCGTTGTGCGGCGCCGATCTGCTCGCGCTCGGACTGGTGCCGGGCGACGTGGCCACCGTGCAGTCTCGCCGGGGCAGCGTTGCCATTCATGTGCGTCGCGACGATGGCACGCCGCCCGGCGCGGTGTTCATTCCGTTTGCGTACTACGAGGCAGCCGCCAACCTGATGACCAATGCCGCTCTCGACCCGTTCGGGAAAATCCCGGAATTCAAGTATTGCGCGGTGGCGATACGGCAGGGCGGAACAGCAGCGGTTGCAGCCGGTTATGGTGCGCAGGTCGCCAACGGGTAAAAAGGGCCCAAGGCCAACAGGTCGCTAGCGCTGGCGCGAACTGGTTAAAACCAGAAAATGTGGCGGCTTTTTGAGCATAAAACAGGCCTCTTGCGAAAGCCTGGCGTTCGCAAATGGCTACAAATTCAGTAGCAAAAGGCTGAAGGGCATCTTGCACGCTGTACTGCCAGGTTCGTTGATTTTTCGCAAGCCAGCCCATGAACCTTTTCGGTCAGCCCAGCGAAGTCCAGCCCGTCACCCTTGCGAGCCTGGATGAACTGCGCGCGCCTGCGCCGCAAAAGCCAGCTCAAGGGCCAGCAGCCCGACGACCTGTCGATGGCCCAGGTGCAGGTCCTGCCCGGCCCCCGGCCGGCATCATCCCGGCCAACGAGCGGCCCGATGCCGAATACCCGTTCGTCCTGATCACCGGCCGCCAGCTCGAGCACTGGCACACCGGCAGCATGACGCGCCGCGCGTCGGTGCTAGACGCCATCGAGCCGATGGCGACGGCCTCGCTGTGCTGCGCCGATCTGCAGGCCCTTAACCTGGCGCCCGGCGATGTGGGGACGGTGCAGTCGCGCTGCAGCGAGGTGGCGATCCATGTGCGCTGTGGTCAGGGAACGCTGCAGGCAGAGCGCAGCATTCAGTCGGTTTGTCTGCTGCATGGCAGCGGTGAATATGCCAACCCATGCCTGGCCGGACTCGGGCGGCAAGATTTCGCAATTCAAGATCTGCGCGGTGGCCATCAAGAGCGGTAGCACCGCAGCGATTGCAGCGGTTTGTCCAGCCCCGTTTCATTTGAAGATGGACCTGGCCTGCGCCGCGTTACCACAATTAACAATTGTTCGATAACCTTAAATGCGAATTTGTCACGGAGTCTTTACTAAACTAAAAGCGCACCGCATTTTCGGTGCGAGATTGAAATAATCTTACCCAGAAACACCATCGCAATGACAACAACTCATGACATCGTCGACACCGCTGTAGCAGCAGGAAACTTTTCCACATTGGTGGCGGCTGTAAAAGCTGCTGGCTTGGTGGAAACACTCAAAAGCGCTGGCCCTTTCACTGTTTTTGCGCCAACGGACGAGGCCTTCGCCAAAGTTCCGTAAGCCACGCTCGAAGGATTGCTGGCCGACAAGGCTGCCTTGACCAAAGTGCTGACCTACCACGTGGTGGCTGGCAAAGTCATGGCTGCCGATGTGAAAGCTGGCCATGTCAAAACAGTGCAAGGCACCGACCTGGCCATGGCAACAGAGGGCGGCGTAACCGTCAACGGCGCGAAAGTCGTGGCTGCTGATGTGGCTGCCAGCAATGGTGTCATCCACGCCATCGACACCGTGCTCATGCCAAAGTAAGCATTTAGCCGGCTGCTCAGGCCGCTCCTGAAACCCGCAGATTGCGACCCGACGGGCGCGCGATCCGCGGGTTTTTTTTTGATGCGTTTTTGCATCAACCCGGCTGATGCTGGCTTCTTGTGCCCGATGGTCGACGAAGGTCGATCAGCCCCATATCGTTTTTGCCCCTTCAAAGCGGGCGGCATAGTAGTTGTTGTCAAGCCGGTCGACCCGCACGCCGGTGCGCGGATTGCTGGCATGCACGAAGCGGCCGTCGCCCAGGTAGATGCCGACATGGGAAAAGGCATAGCCCAGCGTGTTGAAAAACACCAGGTCGCCAGCCAGAAGTTCAGCAGGATTGACCGGGTGCAGGGCCTTGGCCATGGCGGCGGCGCTGCCCTGCAGGCGGATGCCGGCGCCTAGAAGGTATACATGGGACACCAGGCCCGAGCAGTCAAAGCCGGTGGCCGGGCCGCGTCCGCCCGACGCATACGGCAGGTCGAGCAGCGACAGGGCAAACAGCGCGATGTCGCTGCCTGCCTGGGCCGCCTTGAGGGAACGCGGCGCAGGAGCCGGCCGGCTCGCGCAGCCGGCAAACGCCAGCAGCGGCAGGCAGCCGAGCAGTTGGTTGAGCGTTCTGCGGGAACAGTCTGGATGGCGCATGGCAAAGCCCCTGCTTGAAGGCGCTTGAATGCGCCTGAAAACGAGGGCGCGGCAGCTTGACCGCCGGCGCAACGCCGGGAAGCCCCTTGCGCCGGCAGGCGCGTGGAGCGGCCGTACACTCGCCCGATGCTTGATTTTACGATGCAGTCCCCAGAAACCGATGCGGCCCTTCGCCGGCCGTGCATGGAGGTGGCGGTGGTCATGCGCCGCGAGCGCATTGACAACGCCTGGCAGCCCTGGCGCTGGACACTGGCCGACGTGGTGCCGCATGCGCCGGGCTTTGGCTCGCAGCCGCGCCTGCTGCTCAAGGACGAGCGGGAAGAGCGGTGGCTGCACCCCGCCTTCAGGGTGGAGTTGCACCGGGGCGATGCCGAGGGCTACTACCTCAATGTGACAACGACACAGCCGTGTTTCTGGGTGGTCTGGCGCATGCAGGACGCCGCCGGCCTGGACGGCGAGCCAATTGCCGTGCCGCACATCGTCACCCTGAGCTACCACGACGCCGGCCGATGGCTCGATGCGCAGGAAACCGTCGAGCAGGTGCCCGCGCCGGCCGCCGTGGTCCAGTGGATGCAGGATTTTGTCGACGAGCACCATGTGCGCGAAGTCAAGCGGCGCCAGCGGCCAGAAAGCTTCAAATCGCTGGTGGACCGGTTCGGCAGCCCGGCGCGCGTCAGCACCGAAAAGAAATTTGGCGGAGGCGAAGGTGGCTGAAGACCGACCCGGATTTCTGAGCCGCTGGGCGCGCCGCAAGACCGATGTGCTGCATGGCAGGCCGGTGGACGAGCCAGCGGTCCTGCCGGTCGCGCCGGTCAACAGCGCCGCGCCTGCACTGGCCCACACCGGTTCAGGGGCGGTGCCCGAAACCCAGACGCCTGCGCCTGAAAAGCTGCTGTCGCTCGACGATGTCAAATTGCTGACCCAGGAGTCTGACTTCACGCCCTTCATGGCCCGTAGCGTCGGTCCGGAGGTTCGCAATGCCGCCATGAAAAAGCTGTTCACCGATCCGCATTACAACGTGATGGACGGGCTTGACATCTACATCGGCGACTACTCCATCGCCGACCCGATTCCGGAGTCGATGCTCCGCCAGATGGTCGGCGCGAAGCTGTTGAAAATTTTCGATGATGACGAAGACGGGGAGGAGGGCAAGGAGGGCAAGGAGGGCAAGGACGGCGACCATGCCCTCAAGCAGCCTGCCCTGGCTGCCGGCACAGGGACTGCGCCTTCCTTTGAAAGCGGTGCGCCAGGTGCTGTGGACGCCTGTGGAACCGTGTCAGCGCCCGCCCTGGAGGAAGCCCGCATGCACGTGGCCCAGCCGGCGCCTGGCATTGCCCATGCACCTGGCGTATCGGCGCCGCCCGAGCCAGGGTGACCTGGCAGCAACGCCAAGATTCGCCTGGCAGGTGGCTCGATTTCAGCCGCTGCCGGGACACTGAAACCTGGCACAGCACAAAAGAAGTAATTTGAATATGTTGTTAAAATTCTGGAGAGTTCAGCATTTTTAGCAGTTGCGCATTGGCAGCTGTTTGAGAATCCTGATTTTTGGGTGCCAACCTTCTGCCAAATCACGTCAATGCTTTCCAGCACTGCAGCCCTGTTTCCCCGAGCCTTTGGCAGCGCCCGCGTGCAGGCGCTGGCGGAACCGGGCCTGCTGGTATTGGTTTTTGGCGGCTGGCTGGCCGTGAACCCGTGGGCCGTGCTTGCCTTCACGATCACCGCCCGCGCATTTGCACGCAACGGATTGGTGCATCAGCGCTTCATGCACTGGATGCCCTGCGGGGAGATATGCCAAGCGTCTGGACCAGGCGCACAAGCTCCGCCCTGCCACGGCAGGCCGGCAAGGCGGGGTGTCGTTCGGCTTCTTGTTCGCCGCCGAGCCCGCCATGCTGCAGGCGCAGTTGCGTCAGCAGGTGGCCGAGAAGCGGGCAAGACTCCGCGCGCCGGTCTGACCTGCCCGAGTGCCCGGCGTGCAAATTTCAGAGCGCCTTCAAGGCAGTTCATGTTGTGCAGCCACATCGCTCCAACGATGCCCGAGTCGGTGATGCGAGAAAGTAGCTTATATTCGCAGACGAGATTTTCACCCGCTGCCCTGCCCAATCCGTAACTTTCCAGTTCGCTCGAACCCCCCGGTTCGCGCAGATTTGCCCAGAAACATGCCTACTCTTATTTGTGACTGCAACCAGACCATGCCCCTCCAGCCTCGGACGCTGGGCACGGCACTTCATGAAAGCCTGACCCTTCACTCGGCGCTGTGCCGGCGCGAGGCCGGTGCGTTTCAAAAAGCGATCCAGACCGGCGACGACGTGGTCGTGGCCTGCACCCAGGAAACGCGGCTGTTCACAGAGCTGGCGCAGCAGACCGACAAGGCGGTTTCGGTCATCAAGTTTGTCAACATTCGCGAAACCGGCGGCTGGAGCAAAGACGCTGCCCAGGCGAGCCCGAAAATCGCCGCCTTGCTGGCCCTGGCCCACCTGCCCGATGCCGAGCCCGTGCCGACCGTGACCTACACCAGCGCTGGCCGCCTGCTGATCATCGGTGAGCTGGAGGCGGCCGAGCGGGCGGCAGAGTTGCTGTCCGACGCGCTCGATGTCACGCTGTTCAGTCTGGGCGCGGGCCGCAGCGGCGGCGCCCAGGAGCGGCGCTACCCGGTGCTGGCGGGCCAGATCGGGCAGTTGACCGGCTGGCTGGGCGCGTTTGAGCTCAACTGGACGCGCAGCAACCCGATTGATCTGGACCTGTGCACCCGCTGCAACGCCTGCCTGTCGGCCTGCCCGGAAGGCGCAATTGGCTTTGACTACCAGATCGACGCCAACTTGTGCCAGTCCCACCGGGCCTGCGTGAAGGCCTGCGGCGCCGCCGGCGCGATTGATTTCAACCGCCCGCCTGAAAGCCTGAGCGAAAAATTCGACCTGGTGCTGGACCTGCGCGCCGCGCCGGCGTTTGTGCAGCATGCCCTGCCGCAGGGCTACTTTCGCTGGGACGGCCAGGACAGCCGCACGCTGCTGCAGCTGCGCTCGCTGGTCGGCGAGTTTGAAAAGCCGAAGTTTTTCAACTACAAGCAAAAGATCTGCGCGCACAGCCGCAACGAGACCACCGGCTGCAGCGCCTGCATCGACGTTTGCTCGGCACTGGCCATCAGCAGCGAAAAAAGCCGTCAGCAAATCAAGGTCAACCCCAATTTGTGCATCGGTTGCGGAGCCTGCACCACCGTCTGTCCGACCGGCGCCATTTCCTATGCCTATCCGCGCCCGGCCGAGCAAGGCGCCAAGATCAAGACGCTGCTCAGCACCTATGCAAAGGCCGGCGGCCGGAACGCCGCCCTGCTGCTGCACAGCCAGGAAGCCGGAGTGCGCCTGCTGGGTGAGCTGGGTCGCAAGGCCCGGCTCGACGCGACCATCCACGGAGTTCCGGCGCGGGTGCTGCCGATTGGCCTGTTTCACACGGCTTCGACCGGCATCGAGCTGTGGCTCTCCAGCATCGCCTATGGCGCTTCGCAGGTCTGGGTGCTGATGACGGGCGAGGAAGCGCCCCAGTACCGCGAAGCCGTGCGCGGGCAAATGGCAGTGGCCCAGGCGGTCCTGACCGGACTCGGATACCCGGGGGAGCACTTCCGGATTCTGGAGGCTGCGAACGCGCCAGACCTCGCCAGGTTGGACGCCGAGCTGCAGGCTGCGCCGGCCCAGGGCGTTGCCCTGGCGGCCGGCTTTGCGGTGCAGGCCGACAAGCGGGCCACGCTGGAGCTGGCGCTGGACCACCTGGTGGCTCAGTCATCGGTGCGCCCCGACGTCATTGATCTGCCAGCCACCGGGTCGCCCCTGGGTGGCCTGGCCATCAACAAAGACGCCTGCACGCTGTGCCTGAGCTGCGTCAGCGCCTGCCCGGCAAGCGCCCTGCTGGACAACCCGGAGAGCCTGCAGCTCAAGTTCATCGAAAAGAACTGCGTGCAGTGCGGGCTGTGCGTTACAACCTGTCCTGAAAATGCCCTGGCGCTGCTGCCGCAGTTCAAGGTCACGCCGCAGCGCAAGGAAGCCGTGGTGCTCAATGCCATGCAGCCCTATGCCTGCATCCGGTGCAGCCGGCCTTTTGGCACGCTCAAGGCCATCGAGGCCATGCTGGGAAAGCTCGCGGGCCATGCCATGTTCCAGGGCGCGGCGGCCGACCGGCTGAAGATGTGCGGCGACTGCCGCGTGATTGACATCTATTCAGCCAAAAACGAAGCCAAGATTTCCGACATCCGCTAACCGATCGCCCCATCCATGCAAGCGCAACTCACCACCACCACGCTCGACGAGGAAACCGCTCGCGCCGAGGTCTACGGGCTGCTCGCCGCGCTTTTTTACGCGCCGCCTGCGGCCGAGCTTCACGGCAAGCTGCAAGTTGCCGTCACCCAGGCCCCATCGGCCGGCGCTTTGCTCGAGCATTCATGGGGCGAACTGGTGGCCAGTGCCCGTCAATATTCGCTGCCCGACATCTGCCGGGAATACGACGCTCTGTTTGGCGGGGTGGGCAAGCCCGAGGTGTATCTTTTCGGCTCGCACTACCTTAGCGGGTTTCTCAATGAAAAGCCGCTGGCAGCATTGCGCACCGACCTGGCCGGGCTGGGGCTGGCGCGTGACGCGGCCATGTCCGAGACCGAAGACCATGTGGCCTATCTGTGCGAGATCATGCGCTACCTGATTGCGGGCGAGGATGCCGGTGTCGCCAACCTGACGCGCCAGCGCGAATTTTTTTCGCGCCATGTCCAGCCCTGGTTCCACGCGATGTGCGAGGCGGTCATGCAGCATCCGAAAGCGCGTTTTTACGCGGTGCTTGCCGCCTTCACCCAGGCTTTTGTCAGCATTGAAGCGCAGGGCTTTGACATGCTCGATTGAAAGGTGCCGGGTTCCAGGCTGGCGCAGCGGATGCAGCACCCAGGCCGTTGTTGCCGGGGAGGCAAAAAACAACGCAAATTGCTCTGATTTCTCCCTACTGGTTGACCAGTATTTTCTGCAACCATCACGGTGCTCTGGCGTCTGACTAGAATTTGCGCCAGCTATTAAAAAAGACTTAGTTTTTATGGAGAAAAAAATGATTGAAAGCCAAGCCAAACCGTCGCGCCGAGGGTTCTTTTTCGGCGCTGCAGCCACTGGCGCCGCAGCTGCGGTGGTGATGGCGCTTCCCGGTGCGCAGGTCGCTGAAGTTGCTGTTGTGCTGCCCAAGCCGCTGCCCGAAAAAGGAGGCGGCTACAGCGTCTCCGAGCATGTCGAGCGCTACTACAAAACCGCCCGC
>JACMQR010000017.1 GCA_014376885.1 Polaromonas sp. | reverse complement strand
GGCGGGTGTCGCAGGGCGGGGCGGCTGCAACGCCCTCAGGCGCGGGCAGCATCGCCGCCATCGGGCAACCCTGACAGCGCCGCCGTCAGCTTGTGCAGCATGGCCAACCGCGACAGCGGCTTGGTCAGGCTGTCGGTCATGCCGGCCTCAAGGCAGCGCGCCACGTCTTCGCTGAAGGCATGGCCGCTGATGCCGATGACCGGCAGCGCCGCCAGGTAGCGCTGGTGCGCCTGGGAGTGCTGCGGCTGCGGCTGGCGGATGCGCCGGGTGGCGCTCAAGCCGTCCATGACCGGCATCGACACATCCATCAGCACAGCGTCAAACGGGTTTGCCTTGGCCAGCTCGTCAAGCGCTTCCTGGCCGTTGGCGCAGCACACCGTCACCGCCTGGGCCTGGTGCAGCCAGGCTTGCAGCAGGGTCTGGCTGGTCAGGTCGTCGTCCACCACCAAAATACGGGCGCCTGCCAGGGGCTCCAGCAGCGGCGGCTCCAAGGTGTCAAAAAACGCAACTGTTGTGTGGGAACGTGGCAGATCGACCGAGAATTCAAAGGTCGATCCCTGGCCCGGCTGGCTGCGCACTGAAATTCTGCCGCCCATCAATCCCACCAGCCGCTGGCTGATGAACAGGCCCAGGCCCGAGCCGCCGTGGCATCGGCTGACCGAGGCGCTGGCCTGGCGAAACAGGTCAAAAATCTGCGCTTGTTGCGCGGGCGGGATGCCGACGCCAGTGTCGGCCACCGAAATCGTCAGGCGGCACAGGTCCTGCTCGCTGCCTGGCAGCATGCGCATGGCGAATGCAACGTTCACGCTGCCCCGCACCGTGAACTTGAGGGCGTTGCTCACCAGGTTGGTCACCACCTGCGACAGGCGATGCGGGTCCCCGACATAGCAGGCGGGCCCGGCGAGCTGCTCAAGGTGCAGTGCAACGCCCTGAGCTTGGGCGAGTGGTGCGAAGGCCTGCACCACTGCGCCAAGCGTTCCTGCCAGGTCAAAAGGCACCTGTTCGATGTCAAGCAGCCCGGCTTCTATTTTTGAAAAATCGAGCACATCATCAATCAGCGCCCGCAAGGCGCGGGAGTTTTTTTTCAGGCTCGACAGGTGGGCGCGCTGCCCGGTGTCCAGTGGTGACGAGGCCAGCAGGTCAATCATGCCCAGCACGCCGTTCAGAGGGGTTCGGATCTCATGGCTCATGTCGGCCAGAAAACGGCTTTTGTTGTCGTTGGCCTGCTGAAACTCCAGTGCCTGCTCCCGGGCCAGGCGCAGTTCGAGGTCTTCAATCAAGGCAAAGCGCAGCGACACACAGGCATGCGCTTGGCCCTGCCAGGTGAAGTGCGCGACGGACAGCCGGGTTTTCTTGGGCTGCTGGTGCTTGTTCAGCACCCGCATGTCAAGGTCTTGCGCCACCAGGTCTGGCGCTGGTGCGCTGCCTGGCGGGCACAGCAGCGCTTGCAGTTTTTCCTGGTCGGTGGGGCTGAACAGCCGGGCAACGGGGCTGCCGAGCAGGTCGCCGGCACCCCAGCCGAGCCAGCGGGTGACCGGCTGGCTGGCATGAACAATGGCGCCCAGGGCATTGACCACCAAGGTGGCGCACGGCAGCAGGTCCAGCGCCTGACCAGCCAGTCCGTCCAGGCTGGCGACAGGCGCGGCGACGGGCTTGGCAGAGGGGTGCAACAGTTGTTTGAGTAACTGCTTCATGACCGGGCTTTCAGCGCCTGGGTGGGTAGGTCGATGACCTGAAAAATTAAATTGCCGCGCACCAGAAATCACAAGATTCGTTAAATAAAACGAATTGTAATTGGTATTACAATTTTATTGTAAATAAATTGGTGAGTTTGTGATTTTTTAGGGCACTTGGCCAATCCTTTAATCTGTGATTTTTTTTGGCTGGCGCATGCCCAGGCTGGCGGATGCACCAGCCTGGCCCTACCTGATTTCAAAAAGGTCGCTCAAAGTGGATGAAGAATTTGTCGGTATCGGCGAGGCGTCAAAAATGCTCGGAATGTCCCGGACCTCGCTGCAAAAGCTGGTCGATTCCGGCAGCATTCAGGGCGTCAAAACCGCAGGCGGCCACCGCCGGCTGACGCGCGCCGCAGTCAATGCGGCCAGCCAGAAAACCGGGCCAAAAGCCTTGCGTGAGTCGGCGCGGTTGCCCGCCGCTGCGGCGGGCGCGCTGGACCGGCCGCGAGCGCTGACGATTCTGGTTGTCGAGGACGACGCCGCCACGGCCGCGCTGGTGGCCGGCCTGCTCTGCGACTGCGCTCCCGGCATCAATCTCCTGCTGGCAAGCGACGGGCTGGAGGCGGTGCTGATGCTCGAGCGCAACCGGCCCCACATCCTGGTCACCGACCTGAACATGGCGCCGTTTGACGGCTTCAAGCTGCTCCAGCTGGTGGCCAGCCGGCCCGAATACCAGTCGGTCGCGCTGGTGGTCATGTCGGGCATGGATGCGCCGGAAATCAAGCGGCGCGGAGGACTTGCGCCAGCTGTGCTGTTTTTGCCCAAGCCCGTCGACCTGCAGCGGCTGCGCGGCTTTGTCGAGGCCCATGTGCAGCTTCACGCGGCCAGCGCGCAGCGCGCCTTGATGCGGCAAATCGCATGAGGGCGGCCGGCAGCGGTACGGCCCGCGCCTGCCAAAGCGGCTCATGAGCGGGGCCATCGATCTGCTGAAATTCCAGCAGTCCTCGGGCGAGCTGCGGTGGCTGCCGGTGGTCGCCGCCGCTTTTCTTCGGCAGCTGCCCGAATGGCGGCTGGAGTTTGCCGCCGCCCTGGCCGCGCATGACCTGGGCCAGCAGGCCGATCTGCTGCACAAGATGAGGGGGTCGTGTTATGCCGTCGCGGCTTTGCGCGCCGCCCAGGAGATCGCCCTGGCCGAAGCGGCGCTGGCGCGCGGCCAGCAGCTGGCGCCGCGCCAGCTGCTGGACCGCCTTGAACTGGCCGAAGCCGAGCTGCGCCTGATTGTCGCCAGCGCCCCGGCAAAGTAAGCCTGGCTCAGTGCCGGTTCAGTGCCGGTTCAGTGCCGGCTGCCCGCCAGATAGCGTTTGCGCCAGAACACCGCCACCACCACCACGACCAGCAGCAGCATGAAGCCAAAGGTCCACCAAAAACCGCCGGGGCTGTGAATGATGGGTAAAAACTCGAAGTTCATGCCGAAGAACCCGGTGATCAGGTTGAGCGGCAAAAACACCGCCGTCAGCGCTGTCAGGGTGCGCATGATGTCATTGGTGCGGTGGCTTTGGGCTGAAAAATGCATCTGCACCGCCGCCTCGGCGCTTTGCTCCATGCGCCGCACATGGTGCACCACGCGCTCGATATGCTCGAGCACATCGCGTGAGCGCACCTTGAGCAGTTCGCGCTCACGTTGCATGATTGGCGTGCTGGCGTCCGGCCAGGTCTCGATCGAGTCGATCCAGTCCTGCAGGGCGGCGCGCTGGTCCTCGCAGATTTCGTCGAGCTGGTGCAGCGCCAGCCGGGCGTCAAGCACCGAGCTCCAGTTGGTAAAGCGCGAGCCGGGCTTGAGCAGTTCGGACTGCCAGTGGTCCATCTGGCGCGTCAGCTCGCGGCGCAGCGCCAGGTAGCCGTCGACCATCTGGTTGATGATGCGCAGCATCAGGTCGGCCGGGCTGGACGGCAGCTTCACGCCGTTGTCGCGCGCTTCGGGCGAGGTGGCATTGAGCAGCTTGAGCGCATAGGCTTCGCGCACCGCGCAGCCGGCCGGGTGCACCGTCAGCAGCACCCGGTCAAACACCGCAAAGCCGACCGGGCTGGTGTCGATGCGCTTGAGCACCGGCGGGCCGCTGCGCTTGGCGGGCTGGTGCAGCGGCTCGCCCGGATGGGCCAGGTCGGCTTCCAGCAGGCCAGTGGCCAGCCGGCGAAACACCAAGGTGTCGTACTGCGAGGTGTAGTCGTAGTGCGAGGGCAGCTGGTTGTTTAGCAGGTCGGACACATGCAGGTCCACCAGCTGGGTGCCGCACAGCCCTTGCAGGGTGGCCTGGATGGGCGCCAGCAGCACCTCGAACTCGCGCCGGGCGCAGGCAATCCAGACAAAGCCCTGCGGCGGCAGCTCGGCTGGCAGGGCATCGGTTTCTGCGACGCTCTGGCTGCCGGCCGTCAGGGTGAAAACGCGCATAAGACCGGGTGTTTCTCGTTTTTGATGGTTAAATTGGTGGTATATGCTTGCCCAGTAAGCATTTGTAGCTATATATTTAATAGCATCTGGTGCCAGTGCCCGGCTTGTCAGCCCCGGCGCAGCGCCCGGGCAGCGTCCAGGGCAAAGTAGGTCAGCACGCCATCGGCACCGGCGCGCTTGAAGGCCAGCAGGCTTTCCATCATCACCGCATCATGCTCGAGCCAGCCGTTCAGTGCCGCCGCCTTGAGCATCGCGTACTCTCCGCTGACCTGGTAGGCGAAGGTCGGCACCTGGAATTCGTCCTTCACCCGGCGCACCACATCAAGGTAGGGCATGCCGGGCTTGACCATCACCATGTCGGCGCCTTCGGCCAGGTCCATGGCGACTTCGCGCAGCGCCTCGTCGGAGTTGCCCGGGTCCATCTGGTAGGCCTTCTTGTCGGCCTTGCCCAGGCTGCCTGAGGAGCCGACCGCGTCGCGGAACGGGCCGTAGAAGGCGCTGGCGTACTTGGCGCTGTAGGCCATGATGCGGGTGTGGATCAGGCCCTGGCTTTCCAGCGCCTGGCGGATGGCGCCGATGCGCCCGTCCATCATGTCGCTGGGCGCGACGATGTCGACGCCGGCTTCGGCCTGTGTCAGCGCCTGCTGGACCAGCACCTCAAGGGTCTCGTCGTTCAGGATGTAGCCGTTGGCGTCCGGCAGGCCGTCCTGGCCATGGGTGGTGAACGGGTCCAGCGCCACGTCGGTCATGATGCCGAGTTCCGGGAAACGCCGCTTGAGTTCGCGCACCACATGCGGCACCAGGCCTTCGGGGTTGGTGGCTTCGTCGCCGTTTTCGGATTTGAGCGACGCGTCGATCACCGGGAACAGCGCCATCACCGGAATGCCCAGCTTGACGCATTCCTCGGCCACCGGCAGCAGCAGGTCCAGGCTGACACGCTCGACGCCCGGCATCGAACCCACCGGCTCGCGCCGCTGCTGGCCGGCCAGCACGAACACCGGGTAAATCAGGTCATGCACCGTCAGCGCGTTTTCACGCACCAGGTTGCGCGTGAAATTGTCACGGCGCAAGCGACGGGGGCGACCCATCGGGAAAGAAGCGAAGTTGGAGGCGTGAAAGGTCATGGGCAAATTGTGCCAAAGCTTTGCATCCGGCACGAATGCCTTGTGCAGTGTCCTTTTTGGACAGAAATGTGCCAGTCTTTACACGCACTTACGGCTGTTGAGCTCAATGTGCCATGGCGATACCGGGGTGCGGGTACTAGAATAAAAGCGTGCGGTTACCAGTGTTTGGCGATTGCATCCCGCTTTTCCTCCCTGAGCGGGGCCTTTGCGTGTGACAGCAAAGAGGCGTTTCAATCCCGGCGGGCCATCAGGTCGCCGGGATTTTTTTTTGACCGTTTTCAGTCCTGCTGGCGTATTGCCTGAACAGGCGCGGGCCAACACAGCAGCAAGCGCGTGGGTGAAATCGCACGGACTAAACTACGCCGATGCTCTGGGTCAAATCCTTTCACATCGTTTTCATCGCCAGCTGGTTCGCCGGCCTTTTTTACCTGCCGCGGATTTTCGTCAACCTGGCCATGGTGCCGCCGCAAAGCATTGCCGAGCGTGACCGGCTGCTGCTGATGGCCCACAAGCTGATGCGCTTCACTACGATCCTGGCGGTGCCGGCCATCGTTTTGGGGCTGTGGTTGTGGCTTGGCTACGGCATCGGGCGCGGCAGCGGCTGGATGCATGCCAAGCTGGTCGTGGTGGTGCTTGCAATTGGCTACCACCATGCCTGCGGCCGCATGCTGGCGAAGTTCGTCGCCAACCGCAACACCCGCAGCCATGTCTGGATGCGCTGGTTCAATGAAGTGCCCGTGCTGCTGCTGGTCGCCGCCGTCATCCTGGTGGTCGTCAAGCCGTTTTAAAAGAAAAGCAGCACGAAAAGGCAATGCCAGACGACCCGACCCCGCCGCACCCGGATTTCCCAGCAGACGCCGGCAGGCCGGCTCTGCCGGATGCCCTGCGTCGCCCCCTGCAAGGGGGAAAGGAACTACACGAAGCGAAGCGAAGTGAGGACGATGGGGGTGTGGCTAGCCTTCTGGCGCTGGCGCTGGTCTGCCTGGTCATTTACGCCAGCCTGTATCCGTTTTCGGACTGGCGCAACCAGGGTATTTCGCCGCTGCGCTTCCTGGCCTCGCCTCTGCCAAAGTACTGGACCGGCTTTGATGTCGGCATCAATCTGGCGGGTTACGCGCCGCTCGGGTTCTTGCTGACCGTGTCGGCGCTGCGCAGCCGGCGCATAACCTGGGCGGTCAGTGTTGCGGTGCTGGGCGCCGGCCTGTTGTCACTGGCAATGGAAACGCTGCAAAGCTATTTGCCGTCGCGCATTCCCTCTAATGTTGATTTGGCGCTGAACACACTGGGCGCCTGGCTGGGGGCCTGTTTCGCGCTGGTGCTGGAGCGTTCCGGACTGATCGACCGCTGGAGCCGACTGCGGGCGCGCTGGTTTTCAGCCGATGCGCGCAGTGTGCTGGTGCTGCTCTTGCTCTGGCCGCTGGCCTTGCTGTTTCCGGCGTCGATACCGATGGGGCTGGGGCAGGTCTTTGAACGGCTGGAATCGACGCTCGCCGATGTGCTGGCCGACACGCCCTTTCTTGAATGGATGCCAATGCGCGAGGTCGAACTTCAACCCCTCGTGCCGCTGGCCGAACTGGTCTGCGTGGCACTGGGCGCGCTGATTCCCTGCCTGCTGGGTTACTGCGTGATCCGTGCGCTGTGGCAGCGCGCCGTGTTCGCCGTTTTTGCCCTGGGTGTCGGCCTGGGGGCATCGGCGCTGTCGGCCGCTCTCAGCTACGGACCCCAACATGCCTGGGCCTGGCTGGATGTGCCGGTCCAGGCCGGCATCGGCCTGGCCGTGTTGATGGCCGTGCTGCTGCTGGCCGCGCCGCGCCGCGCCGCGGCCGCGCTGGCGCTGCTGGCGCTGGCGACCCACTTGAGCCTGCTCAACCAGGCGCCGACCAACCCTTACTTTGCCCAGACACTGCAAATCTGGGAGCAGGGCCGTTTCATCCAGTTTTACGGCCTGGTGCAGTGGCTGGGCTGGCTCTGGCCGTATGCTGCGCTGGCCTGCATGCTGGCGCGGCTTTCCAGCCCTGAGCCGAAGGCGCTCGCCGCTGAAAAGTAAAATTGACGCATGACTCATTCCACTGCCCCGAACCTTTCGCCAGATGGCGTCCAGCCCGTCCCTGCGACCTCTTACTATGAACGGCACATCTTCTTTTGCCTGAATCAGCGTGGCAAGGGAGAAGAGTGCTGTGCCGACCAAGGCGCCGAGAAGGCTTTTGACCGTTGCAAGAAGCTGGTCAAAGCCGCCGGGCTGTCCGGGCCGGGCCAGGTGCGCGTGAACAAGGCCGGTTGCCTGGACCGCTGCGCCGGCGGGCCGGTGGCGGTGGTCTACCCGGAAGGCGTCTGGTACAGCTACTTGGACGCCAGCGACATCGACGAGATTGTCGAGTCACACCTGAAGAACGGCCAGGTGGTCGAACGCCTGCTGACGCCGCCTCATCTGGGGCGTTAGGATTTTTCACCAGCTGAATCGCTGGAATGGGCATGATTTAAGCCATTTGCGCAATACTGAATTGCACTAGCTGCTATTATTTAAATAGCATTTGGCTGCCACAAAGAGAAAGAGAGAAAACGATTTCCATGAACTCCCAAACCCAGAAGACCAGTATTGCCGGCCCGGCCGGCGTGCTGGAGCTTGCCCTGGATCTGCCGGCAGGCACATCGCGCGGCATTGCCGTCATTGCCCATCCGCATCCGCTGTTTGGCGGCACGCTGGACAACAAGGTGGTGCAAACGCTGGCGCGGGCCTTCGTGCAGTCAGGCTGGACGGCGGTGCGTTTCAACTTTCGCGGTGTCGGCGGCAGCGCCGGCAGCCACGATGAAGGCCGGGGCGAACTGGAAGACCTGCTGGCGGTGGTGCAGCATGCGGCGCCCGCTGGCGAAGAACAGGCCGCATTGGCACTGGCCGGTTTCTCGTTTGGGGCTTTTGTCACCACGCACGCCTTTGCCCGGCTGCAGGCGCAGCGCCCGATTGAAAAGCTGGTGCTGGTGGGCACCAGCGTCAGCCGCGCGCCTGCCGCGCCCATCGACACCGCAGCGCACAGCCGCACACTGGTGGTGCATGGCGAACAGGACGACACTGTGCTGCTGCCCGATGTGATGGACTGGGCGCGTCCGCAGTCATTGCCTGTTACGGTTGTCCCCGGGGTGGGGCATTTCTTTCATGGACAATTGCCGTTGTTGAAAACCCTGGTGATCCGCCATCTGGCATCACCTGTGCATTGAATCTTTTGGAGCAGATGCGGTCCATCGCCTCTCGCTTGCGTTTTCTCGCTTTTTCCTTACTTGTTTTTCTTACCGGTTTTTTTGACATGCAATGCTTCTTCAAGGCCCCTGTCGGCCTGCGCTCTCTTGCCTCCACGCTGATCCTGTTTGTCTCGGTGGCGCTTCCGGCAGCGCATGCCCAGACACCGCAAGTGCCTGAAATCGCCGCCCGCTCCTATTTGCTGCTTGACGTAACGGCCAACCAGATCCTTGCCGCCAAGGACATTGATTCACCGGTAGAGCCGGCATCGCTGACCAAGTTGATGACCGAATACCTGGTGTTCGATGCACTCAAGTCAAAGAAAATCACGCTGACCCAGACCTTTGGCGTGAGCGAGAAGGCCTGGAAAATGCCCGGTTCTCGCATGTTCATCGATCCCAAGATGCAGGTGCCGGTCGAGGACCTGATAAAGGGCATGATCGTGCAGTCGGGCAACGACGCCACCATGGCGCTGGCAGAAGGCGTGGGCGGAACCGTCGAGCATTTCGTCGAACTGATGAACCAGCAGGCCAAGGCGCTGGGCATGAAATCGACCAGCTACAAGAATCCTGAAGGTCTGACCGAGACCGGCCACACCACCACGGCGCGCGACCTGAGCATTTTGTCCACGCGCCTGATGAGCGACTTCCCCGATTACATC
>JACMQR010000129.1 GCA_014376885.1 Polaromonas sp. | reverse complement strand
TTGATTTTCAGCCCTGGCTTGCTATTAATTTCATAGCTTTGATCGGGCGCCGGCATGCCTGGCTGATCGCATCCCAAACGGGCCGGCTTTGCAATTTACCGGGGCGCGTACACCTGGTCGAACGAAGCGCCGTCGGCGAAATGATCCTTGTCGGCTTTGGCCCAGCCGCCAAAGCCCTGGTCGATGGTGAACAACGTCAGCTTGGGGAACTGCGCGGCGTATTTGGCCTTGGCTTTTTCGCCGGTCGGGCGGTCGTAGTGGCGGCCGACAATGTCCTGGCCTTCGTCCGAGTACAGGTAGTCAAGGTAGGCCGTGGCCACGACCCGGCTGCCTTTTTTGTCGACGTTGCGGTCCACCAGCGTGACCGAAGGCTCGGCCAGGATGCTGACCGACGGCACGATAACCTGGAACTTGTCGGCACCAAATTCCTTGAGCGCCAGGAAGGCTTCGTTTTCCCAGGCCAGGAGCACGTCGCCGACATTGCGCTGCACGAACGTGATGGACGCGCCGCGCGCGCCGGTATCGAGCACCGGCACGTTTTTGTACAGCTGGGCGACGAACTCCTTCGCCTTGGCGTCGCTGCCGCTGTGCTTGCGCCGGGCGAACTCCCAGGCCGCCAGGTAGTTCCAGCGCGCGCCGCCCGAGGTTTTCGGGTTGGGCGTGATCACTGCCACGCCGGGCCGGGCCAGGTCGTCCCAGTCCTTGATGCCCTTGGGGTTGCCCTTGCGCACCAGGAACACGATGGTCGAGGTGTAGGGCGCCGAGTTGTGCGGCAGGCGTTTTTGCCAGTCCTTGGGCACCAGGCCGCCGTTTTTCGCCAGCGCATCGACATCGCCGGCCAGCGCCAGCGTGACGACGTCGGCGTCGATGCCGTCGATCACCGAGCGCGCCTGCTTGCCCGAGCCGCCGTGCGATTGCTTGACAGTGACAATCTGGCCTGTTTTTGCCTTCCAGTACCGTGCAAAAGCGGCGTTGTAGTCCACATACAGCTCGCGCGTCGGGTCATAAGACACATTGAGCAGCGTGACCGCCGACGGCTGGGCATGGCTTGAAAAACCAGCGCCGGCCAGCGCGGCGGCCAGTCCGGTGCGTATCGAAAGGTTGATAAAGTAGCGACGTGAACTCATGACATGCTTTCTTCATTCCAAAAACCCGCTGACAGGCGGGAAAATTGGAGTCTGGCGGCAATCATTGAAATCTAAAAAGAATAAAAACTTTGTTCTTTATTCTTAAATCATCTGTAGACTTTAAAAACACGAAAGAACGCTTCTCATGGCACGTCTCGTCAATTGCATCAAGCTCGGCAAGGAAGCCGAGGGCCTCGATCTGCCGCCCTACCCCGGCCCCCTGGGCAAGCGCATCTGGGAAGAGGTCAGCAAGCAGGCCTGGGCCGACTGGATGAAGCAGCAGACCATGCTGGTCAATGAAAACCGCCTGAACCTGGCCGACGCCCGGGCCCGCCAATACCTGGCGCGGCAAATGGAAAAGCATTTTTTCGGCGATGGCGCCGATGCGGTGCAGGGCTACGTGCCGCCGGCGGCCTGAGCGCTGCAAATGCCCGAGCGCATTGACTGGCGGCAAGACGGCACGCCCGGCGGCAGTGCGTTCAGCCCGCGCTTTGGCGACCGCTACCACAGCGAGCTTGGCGGGCTCGACCAGGCGCGGGAGGTTTTTTTCAAAGGCTGCGGCCTGCCTGCGGCCTGGGCCAGCCAGCCCCAGTGGTGCATCCTGGAAACCGGTTTTGGCCTCGGGCTGAATTTTTTGGTGACCTGGGCGGCATGGCAGGCCGACCCACTGCGCCCCCGCCTGCTGCATTTTGTCTCGCTGGAGGCCTTTCCGGCCAGCGCCGACGATGTGCTGCGCAGCGCCCAGGCGCATCCCGAGCTTTTTCCCTTGGCCGAGCAGTTGCAGCGCCAGCTCTGGGGGCTGCTGCCCGGCGTTCACCGGCTGGTGTTCGAGGGCGGGCGGGTGCTGCTCACGCTGCATATCGGCGACGCAAAAGCGCTGCTGCAGCGCGCGACGTTCACCGCCGACTCGGTGTTCCTGGACGGCTTCAGCCCGGTTGTGAATCCCGGCATCTGGGATGTGCACATCTTCAAGGCGGTGGCCCGGCGCTGCCGGCGCGGCACCCGCGTGGCGACCTGGACGGTGGCGCGCAGTGTGCGCGACTCGCTGGCGCAGTGCGGCTTCGTCATGCAGAAAGTGCCTGGCACGCCGCCCAAACGCGACAACCTGCAGGGCCAATACCAGCCCGCCTGGGAGCCCAGGCAATCCACAGCGCCGCCAGCGCCCGCCCCGGCGCGCTGCATCGTGGTGGGCGCCGGCCTGTCCGGCGCGGCCGTGGCGGCCAGCCTGGCGCGCCGCGGCTGGCGGGTGACGGTGCTGGACGCCGCCGACGCGCCAGCCGCCGGCGCCTCAAGCCTGCCGGCCGGCCTGCTGGCGCCGCATGTCTCGCCTGACGACAGCGTGCTGTCGCGCCTGTCGCGCAGCGGCATCCGGGCAACGCTGCAGCAGGCCGACGCGCTGCTGCACGCCGGCAGCGACTGGGACCTGACCGGGGTACTGGAGCACTGCCTTGAACACCCCCGCAGGCGGCCCGCCGCCTGGCAGGCCGGGCAGGCGCTGGAAGGCGCGGCAGGCGACTGGACCCGCCAGGCCACGCCCGCGCAGCTTGACGACTGCGGCTTGATGCCAGGTACCCCGGCGCTGTGGCATGCCCAGGCCGGCTGGATCAAGCCGGCCAGCCTGGTGCGGGCCTGGCTGGCCATGCCGGGCGTTGCCTGGCGCGGCCAGGCGGCCGTCACCCGGCTGGTCCGGAAGGGGGACGCCTGGCAGGTGCTGGGGGCGGCCGGGCAGGAGCTGGCCAGCGCCGAGCTGGTGGTGCTGGCGGCGGGTTACGCCAGCGGCGCCTTGGCCCCCGCTGTGGGACTCAGCCCTGCGCTGGCGCTGCAGGCCATTCGGGGCCAGGCGTCCTGGGGCCTGCAAGCGCCGGACAACGCCCACGCACTGCCGCCGTTTCCGGTCAATGGCCATGGCAGTTTGCTGCCGGCGGTGCCACTGGCCGAAGGCATGGCCTGGCTTACTGGGTCGACCTTCGAGCGCGACAGCGCCAGCTGCGAACTGCGGCCTGGCGACGCACAGGACAATTTTCAAAAATTGCAGGCATTGCTGCCCTCGGCGGTCCAGGCGCTGTCACCTGCTTTTGCCGCCGGGCAGGTGCGCGGCTGGGCCGGCGTTCGCTGCGCCACGCCCAGCCGCTTGCCGGCGCTCGGCCCGCTCGACGGCGCGCCCGGCGTGTGGGTGTGCAGCGGCATGGGCGCGCGCGGCTTGAGCTTCGCCGCATTGTGCGGCGAGCTGCTGGCCGCCCGGCTGCATGGCGAACCCCTGCCGGTCGAGCAGCGCCTGGCCGATGCGCTGCGGCCGCCGTACGCCGCGCGGATAACGAAGTCCGCCGCCTGAAAAAATATTCGTTGGATTGGTCTTATATGCAATACGGACGGCCACAACTAGCTATTTAATCAATAGCAGATCACTTCATCGCCTCAGCCGGCCGGCGCGCCTTCACATAGGCGTCGCTTGGCAAATACGCCTTGCCGTCGGCATAGCGCCAGTTGACCATCGTGCCCTTGCTGCCGCGCAAATCGAGCTTGCCGACAAAAGCGCCCATGGTCGACTGGTGGTCGATGGCGCGGAACTCGGCCGGGCCGAAGGGCGTGCTGAACTTCAGGCCGCGCAGCGCCGTCACCAGCTTTTCGTTGTCCGTCGAGTTGGCTTTCTTGATGGCCGCAAAAATCGCCTGCATGGTGGCGTAACCCACCACCGAGCCGACCTTCGGGTATTCGTTGAAGCGGCGGTAGTAGTTGGCGGCAAAGCTGGCGTGCTCGCGCGAGTCGATCTGGTCCCACGGGTAGCCGGTGACGATCCAGCCCTTGGGCGTTTCGTCTTTCAGCACGTCGAGGTATTCGGGCTCGCCCGACAGCAGCGACACCACCGGCACTTTCGGAAAAATGCCGCGCTGGTTGCCTTCGCGCACCAGCTTGGCCAGGTCGGCGCCGAAGGTCACGTTGAAGATCGCATCGGGCTTGCTTTGCATCGTCGCCTGCAGGGCAGTGCCGGCCTCCAGCTTGCCCAGGGCGGGCCACTGCTCGCCGACAAACTCCACATCGGGCCGCCTGGCCTTGAGCAGCTCCTTGAAGCTGGCGACGGCGCTCTGGCCGTACTCGTAGTTCGGCGCAATCGTTGCCCAGCGCTTGGCGGGCAGCTTGGCGGCTTCCTCGACCAGCATGGCGGCCTGCATGTAGGTGCTGGGGCGCAGGCGGAAGGTGTAGCGGTTGCCCTTGTCCCAGACGATGGCGTCGCTCAAAGGCTCGCTGGCGATGAACACGCGCTTGTTCTTCTGCGCATGGTCGGCCAGGGCCAGCCCGACGTTGGACAAAAAGCCGCCGGCCAGCACATCGACCTTTTCCTTGGCGGTCAGCTCGATGGCGTGGCGCAGGGCTTCTTCGGGCTTGCCGGCGTCGTCTCTGGCAATTACCTCGACCTGGCGGCCCAGCAGGCCGCCGGCGGCGTTGACTTCCTCGACAGCCAGCTGCCAGCCCTGGCGGTATGGCAGGGTGAACTGAGGAATTGTCGAATAACTGTTGATTTCGCCAATCTTGATCGGCGAGTTCGGGGCCGCGTGCGCAAGCCATGAAGCCGCCAGCAACATGCCGCCCAGCACCGCAGGTTTCAGGAATTTCAAGGTTTTTTCTCCAAAATTTTGACTGTTCGGGAACCAGACAGGCCGCCCGGCCCGCTGAAAAAACCAGACTGTACAGCGGACGCGCCGCAGCCGCGCGCTGTCGTACTTTAAATCTGGCTTTGAGTTTGGCTGCTTGGCAACACCATGCGCCGGCAATGGCGAATACACACTGGTGAATATGCTTATTCGCATAAAGGAACAACAAAACAGTAGTTTGGATTGATAAGGAACGTGGTTACATTTTCGCCCTTATGCATGATTTCGCTTTTGTATTTGCCGGCTTCGTCGTGGGCCTGGTGGTCGGCCTGACCGGCGTGGGCGGCGGCTCGCTGATGACGCCCATCCTTATCTTCGTGTTCGGCGTCAAGCCGCACCTGGCCATTGGCACCGACCTGCTGTTTGCCGCCTTCACCAAGCTGGGCGGCACGGTGAGCCTGGCGCGCGCCCGGCTGGTGGACTGGAAAATCGTCGGGCAGACGGCGCTGGGCAGCATTCCGGCGGCGCTGGTGACGCTGCACTTCTTGCAGCGCCTCGGCCCGGCCAATCCGCAGACCCAGGCCATCATGACGACGACGCTGGGGGCGGCGCTGCTGCTGACGGCCAGCGCCACCTTTTACAAGGTGGTGCGCGGCAAGGCGGCGCCCACCCGGATCGCGCCCGAGCTGCTGGCCCAGGCAACGCGCGCGCGCCACTGGGCGCTGCCGATCGTGTTTGGCGCGGTGATCGGCAGCCTGGTGACCCTGACTTCGGTGGGCGCGGGTGCCATCGGCGTGACCGTTTTGATGCTGCTCTACCCGGCCCTGCCGCTGCCGCGCATCGTGGCCGCCGACATTGCCCATGCGGTGCCGCTGACGCTGGTGGCAGGCCTGGGCCATGCGTCGATCGGTTCGGTAGACTGGCCGCTGCTGCTCAAGCTGCTGGCCGGCTCGCTGCCCGGCATCTGGATCGGCTCGCAATTGATGCGCAAAACGCCTGATCGCGTCATTCGCTCACTGCTGTCGGTGCTGCTGGCTTATGCCGGCATCAAGCTGATTTCGATTTAATTTCCAGTTCAAGTCCCAACGACTTATAAACTTCCTGATTTTTCTGATTTTTCGACTTTCATTTGTCCCTCAACCGCCATGTATAAATACACCGAATTTGACCGCCAGTTTGTGAAAGCCCGTGCCAGCCAGTTCCGCGACCAGCTGACCCGCTGGCAGGGCGGCCAGCTGCTCGAAGACGAATTCAAGCCACTGCGCCTGCAAAACGGCTGGTATGTGCAGCGCTATGCGCCGATGTTGCGCGTGGCGGTGCCCTACGGCGAGCTGTCCAGCGCCCAGCTGCGCGTGCTGGAAAAAATTGCCCGCGACTACGACCAGCCCGATGCGGCCCTGATCGCGTCGGCCCAGCAGGCGCAGGACAAGCTCGGGCCGGTGGCCTTGAAAAACGGCGGCTCGGTGCACACGGTGCTGACCCAGGGCTATGGCCACTTCACCACCCGCCAGAACGTGCAGTACAACTGGATTCCGCTAGACAAGTCGGCCGACGTGATGGACCTGCTGGCCAGCGTGGACATGCACGGCATCCAGACCAGCGGCAACTGCATTCGCAACATCACCAGCGACGCGCTGGCCGGCATTGCCGTGGACGAGATTGCCGACCCGCGCCCGTTCGGCGAGATCATGCGCCAGTGGAGCACGCTGCACCCGGAGTTCGCATTTTTGCCGCGCAAGTTCAAGATCGCCATCAGCGGCGCCACTGAAGACCGCGCAGCCATCGGCTGGCACGACGTCGGCCTGCAGTTGCTGAAGAACGACGCCGGCGAGCTCGGCTTCAAGGTGCTGGTGGGCGGCGGCATGGGCCGCACGCCGATCATCGGCACGGTGATCCGCGAATTCCTGCCATGGCAGCAGGTCATGAATTTCCTCGAAGCCATCGTGCGGGTGTACAACCGCTATGGCCGGCGCGACAACATCTACAAGGCGCGCATCAAGATCCTGGTCAAGGCCGAGGGCCAGAAGTACATCGACGACGTCGAGGCCGAGTTCCAGCAGATCGTCGAGCATGACGGCGGCCCGCACACCATCACCCAGGCCGAATTCGACCGGGTGGCCGCCTGCTTCGAGCCACCGGTGCTGAACCCGGCGGGGCTGCCCGCCACGCCGGTGGCCGCCGACGAACAGGCCGCCTTTGCCCGCTGGCTGCAGCAAAATGTCACGGCCCAGCAAAACCCCGAGCTGCGTGCGGTGACGCTGTCCTTCAAGCGCCTGGGCCAGGCGCCGGGCGACGCCACGGCCGACCAGCTGGGCCTGGCCGCCGACCTGGCCGAGCGCTTCAGCGCCGGCGAGGTGCGCGTGACGCATGAGCAGAACCTGCTGCTGCCGTGGGTGCGCGCCGACCAGCTGCCCGAGCTGTGGCGCGCCGCGCGCCAGGCCGGCTTTGCCAAGGCCAACATCCACCTGCTGACCGACATGATCGCCTGCCCCGGCGGCGACTTTTGCGCGCTGGCCAATGCGCGGTCGCTGCCGATCGCCGAAGCCATCACCGAGCGCTACCAGGATCTGGACGAGCTGCATGACATCGGCCCGATCGACCTGCACATCAGCGGCTGCATCAACTCCTGCGGCCACCACCACAGCGGCCACATCGGCATCCTGGGCGTCGACAAGGACGGCAAGGAGTGGTACCAGGTGTCTCTGGGCGGCTCGGACGGCTCGACGCTGTCCGGCCCGGCGCTGGCCGGCAAGGCGGTCGGCCCGTCGTTCACGGCCGCCGAGGTGCCCGAGGTGATTGCCGCCGTGCTCGACACCTACCGCCTGCAGCGCCAGGGCCGCGAGTCCTTCATCGCCACGCTGCGCCGGGTGGGGGCGGACCCGTTCAAGCTGGCGGCCAATGGCGCCCGTTTCAGCGCCAGCCGCGCCGAAACGGCTGAATCAAGCGCTGCTTGACGCCCGCCGACCCCGCAATCCCCAACCGGCAAATCACTATGAAATTAATAGCTACAAGCGACCATGCGACAGGCGCAAACAGTGCAAACGATGTAAACATCATCGAACTGGCCAACGACGCCGACCCGCTGGGCCTGGCGCTTGAAGGCGTGACGCGAATTGACCTGAACTTTCCCAAGTTCAGCGATGGCCGGGCCTTCAGCCAGGCTTTCTTGCTGCGTCGCCGGCTGGGCTTCACCGGCGAAATCCGCGCTGTGGGCGATGTGCTGGTCGACCAGCTGGCGCAGATGGAGCGCAGCGGCTTTGACGTGGCCGTGCTGCGCGCCGACCAGCGCCTGGACGTGGCCGAGCGCGTGCTGGCC
>JACMQR010000128.1 GCA_014376885.1 Polaromonas sp. | reverse complement strand
CAGTCAAACTCCAGCAATCCTTCGCCGCCGGCGGCGGCCAGCACATGCAGCGAAGCCAGCAGCGACACGCCACCGCCAAAGTAGTGCGGGCAATAGCGCTTGCCCGCCGCCACCGCGCCCTGCGCCACCGCCCAGTTGCCGGTAACGCCGCCCCATTTGGTGATGTCGGGCTGAATGACCTGGAGCACCGGCGAGGCCAGCGCGCGGGTGAACTGCTCGCCATGGAAATTTTCGCCCCCCGCCAGCGGTGTTTTGGAGGCCGCGGCCAGCGCCCGCCAGTCGGCCTCGGGCGCGTCAACGCGGATCGGCTCTTCAAACCAGCTGAGCTTGAAGTCCTCGATGGCGTCGCAAAAGGCGCGCGCCGAAGCCAGCGTGTGGGACTGGTTGGCGTCGCAGGTGATGACCGCCTCCGGGCCGAGCGCCTGCCGCATTGCGCGCAGGTTGCGCACATCGAGGTCATGGCCAAAGCCGGTCTTGAGCTTGAAGGCGCGGTGCCCTTCAGCCTGGCGCGCCAGGGCGAAGTGCTCGGGCTCGTCGGGGTTGATGCCGGTGGCATAGACCGGCACGCTTTGCACCGGCTGGTCGCGCAGCAGGCGGTACAGCGGCTGGCCGGCCTTGCGCGACACCAAGTCCCACACCGCGATGTCGATGCCAGCGACAGCCTGGGCGATCGGGCCGACATCGAGCGTTTGCAGCACCAGCACTTCCAATTCCTTGGAGAAAGCATGAAACAGCTCGGCCGGCGATTCAAAGCGGCGGCCGATCAAGCGCTCTCCCAGGTCAACCACCAGCCGGGCGCGGTGCTCGGCGCCGACGGCGGGCCAGTTGCACCAAGCTTCGCCCCAGCCTTCTGCACCCTCGGTATCGACGACATGCACCAGCACGAAGGGGCGATCGCGAAAGGTGCCAAAAGCGACCTTGATCGGCGTCTGGACCGGGACGCGAAAGCAAAATGCCTCGATGAAGGCCAAGGTGATGGGCTGGGTGTTCATGGATGTGCTGCCGGCAAGGCAGGGATGGTTGCGTTAATTTTATGCAGCGAAAAGCGTGGCTCGGGCAGGCCGCACACGCCGACCTTCAGGACCAGCAGCGCCCCGGCCAGCGGCTCGGTCTGCATGTCGGCCGCGTTCATGCCCTGGCTGGCGGTGGTGATGTAGAGCAGGTCGAGGTCGGGTCCGCCAAAAGCGCAGCAGGTCGGCCGGCGCACCGGCAGGGGCAGCACGCGGTCGATGCGGCCGTCGGGCGCGTAGCGCACCAGCTGGCCGCCATTGAACTGCGCGTTCCACAGGCAACCCTCGGCGTCCACCGCCGAGCCGTCGGCAAAGGCCGGCGGCGTGCTGGCGGCAAACACCCGCTCGGCGCCCATCGTGCCGGTGGCCGGGTCGTAGTCGTGGGCAAAGATGGCATAGCGCAGCGAATCGGCGAAATACATGGTGCGGCCGTCCGGGCTGAAAGCCAGGCTGTTCGGAATGCACACGCCGGTGCGCACCGACACCATCGGGCCGCTGCCTTCCAGGCGGTAAAGCACGCCCTCGGGGGCGCGCGTCAGGTTGTGCATGGTGCCGACCCAGAAGCGGCCTTGCGCGTCGCAGCGGCCGTCGTTGAAGCGGTGACCGTCCGGCAGCAGCGGCGGCTCCACAAAAGGCGCCAGGGAGCCGGTGGCCGGGTCGAACAAGGCAATTTGCCCCGGCAGGGCCACCAGCAGCCGCTGGTCATCGGTCAGCGCAATGGAGCCGGCCAGGCCGGGCAGCGGCCAGCTGTCGATGCGCCCGCTGGCCGGATGGAGCCGGCGCAGCGCGGGCCGGCGAATGTCCAGCCAGTACAGGCACTGCGCCTGGCCGTCCCACAGCGGGCACTCGCCCAGGATGTCGGTCTGCGCGCCGATGCGCTCGGGTTGCAAAGAAAAATCGCGCACCGGGGCGCTGGCGGGAATGGGCATGCGACTGATCTTAGGATTGTCCCGCAGAAGGTGGAATCAACTTTGCGGCAACCACGGCTTCGCAACAAGCGAAGGCGCTCCCGGCCTTCGCTTGTTGCGAAGACGGCATTGCTCAAGTTCCAATTCCAGGCCGCCGGGGCCCGCCTTACCATGCGGCCTATGCACTCAGGCACGGTCCCTTTTTTGATTTTTCCATGACACCTTCCCCATCCCCGTCTGCAGCCGCCCCCCATCTATTTCATGGCCTGGCGCCCGCTTCCTTGTTCTCGATGACCGGCAAGGTCGTGCTGATCACGGGCGCGGCTGGCGGCATCGGCGCCGGACTGGCGCGCGGCTTTGCGGCCGCCGGCGCCTGCCTGGTGCTGGCCGACCTGAACGAAAAAGTGCACGACCTTGCCGAAAAGTTCAAAGATGCCGGCGCCGACGCCTTTTCACTGGCATTTGATGTCACCGACGAGGCGGCCATAGCCGGTGCGTTCGAGCAGATCATGCAGCGCTACGGCCGCATCGACGTGGTGGTCAACAACGCTGGCGTCATTGTGCGCACGCCGCTGCTGGAACTGACCCGGCAGGAATGGCAAAAAGTGATCGACACCGACCTGACCGCCTGCTTCCTGGTGGCCCAGCAAGCCGCGCGCCTGATGGTCAAGCAGGGGTCGGGACGCATCATCAACATGGGCTCGATCATGAACCACGTGTCGCGCCCCAACCTCGTGCCCTACGTCTCGGCCAAGGGCGGCGTGTCGGCCCTCACCAGGGCGCTGGCCGCCGACCTGGCCGGCACCGGCATCACGGTCAATGCGCTGGCGCCAGGCTACACCGAAACCGAGTTCAGCCAGGCCAACGACAAGGAGTTCAATGCCTTCGTCACCAACTGGACGCCGGTGCGCCGCTGGGGCAAGCCCGACGACATCTGCGGCCCGGCACTGCTGCTGGCGTCCGAGGCGGGCGCCTACATCAATGGTCACACGCTGTACATCGATGGCGGCTTTTTGTCGGTCACCCGGTAGCGCCATCCCATGGAGACCACGATGAACCGTCCCCAGACATCCCTGCGCGCAGGCGCCCTGCCGCCCGCTGCCGCAGTGCCTGCCCCCGGTCTGCTGCGCCGCATGTCGCGCCAGCGCTGGTGGGTGCCCCTGCGGTCTTTTGCCTTGTTTGCCGCCCTCTGGCAGATGGCGTTTTTGTGGAACGACAACCCGCTGCAGCTGCCGTCGCCGGCGCGGGTGTTTGTATCACTCTGGAATTTGCTGGCCAGCGGCGAGATTCTCGAGCACGCCATGGTAAGCACCGGGCGCATGGCCATTGCGCTGGTCGCCGCCATCGCGGTGGCCGTCCCGCTGGGCTTTTGGATGGGCCTGTCGCGCAACGCCGAGGCCTTCATCGACCCGCTGGTCGAGCTGCTGCGGCCGATCTCGGGCATTGCCTGGCTGCCGCTGGGGCTGTTTATTTTCGGCGTGGGCAACACCCTGCCGGTGTTCATCATGGTTTATGTCGCGTTTTTCCCGATCTTGCTCAACACCATCGCCGGTGTCCGGCAGGTCGACAAAAAGCTGGTCGCGGCAGCCCGCACCATGGGCATTGGCCGGAGCGCGCTGCTGGTGCATGTCTTGATTCCGGCGGCCTTGCCGACCATCATGGTCGGTGTGCGCCTGGCGTTTGCCGCCAGCTGGGCGGCGATTGTCGCGGCCGAGCTCATCGGCTCGCCCAGTGGCCTGGGTTTTGCCATCGAGTGGTACCGCCAGCTCCTGATGACCTCCAAGGTGTTTGCCTTCATCATGGCCATTGGCGTGGTCGGCTATTTGTGCGATGTCGGGTTGCGCGCCCTGCAGCGCCGCCTCACGCCCTGGGCCGACGGAACGGAGCTCGCATGAACGCCGCCACAGTTCTTCAACCTGCACCCGGCTGGCTGCGCATCGTTCGCACGCTGGCGCTGCCGGTCGCCCTGGTCATCGTCTGGCAGCTTTGGGCCATGGGACTGCCTGTCGGCAGCCCGGCGCCGGCGCCCTTGAAGGTGGCCGAGTCGTTTGTGTTGCTCGTCACCAGCGGCGGCCTGATCAACGGCATCGCCCAGAGCCTGGTTCGGGTGCTGCTGGGTTTTTTCTTCGCATCCGTGCTGGGCGTGACCCTGGGGGTGCTGATGGGTTCGAGCCGCAAGGTGCGCGAAAACCTCGACCCGATCATCGAAAGCTTCCGGCCCATTGCGCCGATGGCCATCTTGCCGATTGCCATCCTGTGGCTTGGAACCGGCACGCCGACGGCGCTGGCCATCGTCGCCTACGCCGCGTTTTTCCCGGCGCTGCTCAACACCATGCACGGCGTTAGCCGGGTCGACCGCAAGCTGGTGCTGGCCGCGCGCACCATGGGCATACCGCCGCTGACAATCCTCACCCGGGTGGTGTTGCCCGGCGCACTGCCCAGCATCCTGCTCGGCTCGCGCCTGGCCATGGGGGTGGCCTGGACAGCCATCATCGCCGCCGAACTGGCCGTGGGCGCCAAGTCCGGGGACGGCGGTTCGGGCGGCATTGGCCAGATGATGTTCGTGTTTTATGCCTACAACATCGACCTCAATGCAATCGTCGTCTGCATGATCATGGTCGGGGTCGTCGCGCTGCTGATCGACCGCCTGTTCCGCTCGATTGAGCACCGGCTTATTCCCTGGAGACACTGAATGACCCCCACGACCCCCACGACCCCCGCGCCCAAGCTGCGCTTGCAAAACGTGACGAAAACCTTTCTGGCGCCGCGCACCGGCCAGCAAACGCTGGCGGTCGCCGATGTCAACCTGGACATTCAAGCCGGCGAGTTCGTCTGCATCGTGGGTCCGTCGGGCTGCGGCAAATCCACCGTGCTCAACATGATTGCCGGACTCGACAAGCCAAGCACCGGCAGCATTGAAAAGGACGGCATGGCCATCACCGGGCCGGGGGCCGACCGCGGCGTGATGTTTCAGGATTACGCCCTCATGCCCTGGCAGACGGTGCAGGACAACGTCGGCTTTGGCCTGCGTCACGGCACACCCGGCAAGCCGTTCACGCCGGCCGAGCGTGAAGACCGCATCCGCCACTTTGTCGACCTGGTCGGCCTGAAGGGCTCCGAGAAAAAATACCCGCACCAGCTGTCGGGTGGCATGCGCCAGCGCGTGGCACTGGCGCGCCTGCTCGCCAATGGCCCGGACGTGCTGCTGATGGACGAGCCGCTGGGCGCGCTGGACGCGCAAACCCGCCTCATCCTGCAGCTCGAACTGCTGCAGATCTGGGGCGAGACGGCGCCGCGCGAGCAGCGCAAGACGGCCGTGTTCATCACCCACGACATCGAGGAGGCGGTGTTCCTGGGCGACCAGGTGGTGGTGATGAGCAGCCACCCCGGCCGGGTGCGGGCGGTGCTGCCGATTGACCTGCCGCGGCCGCGCGGCGAGTCGGCCCGCGGCAGCGCGCGCTTTGCCCAGCTCACCGATCAGATCTGGGGGCTCATCCGGGACGAGGCCTACCGGGCCATCGGCGGACAGTCGGTGGCCAAGCCAGTCGAGCCGCATGCCGTCGTTTGAACGCGCCGACATTTTTTCATAAAAAAAGGAGACCATCATGAGCGACACATCCAGCACAAAAATCCTCACATCGCGCCGCCAGATCATTCTCGGCAGCGCAGCCGCCCTGGCGGGCACCGCGCTGGTTGGCGCGCCGGCCTTCGTCCGGGCCCAGGGGTCACGCCGCGCCCTGAAGGTGTCGATCGGCCGCATCCCCTGGGCGGCGGGCAACTCGCCCATGACCCAGTACATGATCAACAACAAGATGCTGGAAAAGCGCGCTGCCGAGTTCGGCTACGACCTCACGGTCGACTGGCGCGAATACCCGACCGCGCTGCCGATGGTCGAGGCCATGGTGGGCAACAACCTGGACATGGGCATGTGGGGCAACACGCCCATCATCCGCGGCCTGTCCACCGGGCTGCCCATCAGCCTGATGGTCGTCGGCGAGGGCCACCTGCGCTTTTTGCTGACCACGCGCAAGGATTCGCCCATCCGCACCGTGCAGGACCTCAGGGGCAAGACCATCGGCGTGTCCCTGGGCGGCGATCCGCAAAGCGCGCTGTTCCAGATGCTGCGCTATGAATTCGGCGTCACCGACATCAAGGAAACGGGCATCAAGTTCGTCAACATGCCGACCCATGCGCAAGCCGCCTCGGTGCCCACCGGCGTTGACGCGACCTGCACCATCTACCCCGCCTACCTGGCGGCGCAGGCCAGCGGCACGGTGGCGATTGCCAACTCCTTTGGCTACACCGAAGAGCACTATGACGGCCCGCTGGGCAAGGGCGCCGGCATCTTGATGCCGTCGGTCAAGAAATCACCATTTTTCCCGGACGGCTTTTACCTGCACCGGTCATTCTGGATCCTGCGCAATGCGCTGGCCGACCAGCATCCGAACGTCGTGCTGTCCTTCATCATCGCGCAGCAAGAAGCCGTGGCGGCGCTGTCTGCCATGGATGCCGGCGCCGTGTCGCAGCTGGTCAAGGACTACTGGAAGCTCGATGCCGTGCAGGGCGCCAAGGTGGTCAAGGACGACGTGCTGTTCTCGCGCGGCTGGTCGTGGCCGACAGAAAACGACGCACGCGCCGTGCTTGAGTCGTCCAAGTACATGGTCGAGAACAAGGTCATCGAAAAGCCGCTGTCATGGACCCAGATCAAAGGCGCGTTCCAGCGCACCGCGCCGCTGGTCAAGCAGGCCTACGACAAGCTGGGCGCCAAGCCGGCGTCGGCAGAGTT
>JACMQR010000127.1 GCA_014376885.1 Polaromonas sp. | reverse complement strand
GTCACGCGCCGGTGCCATTTTCGCCGGCCTTGGCCAGGTGCGGCAGCAACCCAGCGGTTTTCGTTGGGCCGGCAAGCCGGCAGAAAAACCCGCCCAGCCGGCCACGACTTCCTTTTCCTGCGGCAAACCGGCCCACAGCAGGGTTTCGTCCTCGCCCGGTTCGTCGCGCAGTGGCCTGAGGTCGGCATCCATCCACAGGTTGTGGGTGTTGCCGCACAGCGCCAGGCCGTAGGTGTCGGTTTCCCACACTGGTCCCAGCGCAAAAGAGCCGTCCAGGTTGCGCAGACCGCTGGCGGACGACAGGTTGACGCATTTCAGGATCAGGCCGCTTGAGGTGCCTAAAGCGCTGCGCACCACAATGGCCAGGTCGTTCAATTGACAGTTCATTTCAGACATCCTTGGTTAAGCAAAAGCAGTTGCCCCATGCCGCGAAAAGTCTCTTAAGCGTAAGACTTGCTACAAAAATCCACATCTTCACTTCCCTGCTGGCCGGCCGGTCCCGGTTACTGGTGGCGCAGCCAGCATCTGTCGCCAGCTGCCAAGCCGCGCTGCAGCCTGTCAAAACCGCTTTGCCTGCCGGCTTGGCTCTGGCTGCAGGGCTTCGATAAAAATCGATACTAATCTTAATATTTAACAAAAGTATTTAAATTGTAATTATTTGATAATTAAAAAGATTTCAGAAAATAGTAGGACAGCGCTGACAAAAAGCAGACCAAAGAAACCAGCAGCCTGCTCACTCATTGGGCAATCCATCCCCGGCCGTGGTCTGACCGCGGGGCGGCCTTCAGCGCTGGCCAGACATTTTGTCAACCGCGAAGCGCCTGAAAAGCGGAGTGGTTACCCTATTTTTTCTGTCCGCCAGGCTGCGCTTCAGGGCGCTGAGGGGCGGCACTTGGCCGTCTTGCCGGTTCTGTTCAGGTCACAAGAATCCAGACAACCGGGCTTAGCAAGGCATGCACCCGCAGCATTTAAATAAAACTTTTTGATACATTTTTATGCCAGGCCGGCGGACGGATGCAAAGCCGAATGGCGCGCGGCCGGCCTGCTGCGCGCCACGCCCGCATGGCGCGCAGCAGGCCGGATCTACCCAATCAGGTAGCGCTCCAGCACCGCCATCTCGTCGCCGGACGGCGCGCCCTTGCCGGTGATGGCGCCGTAGATGTTGCCGGTGAAGCCGCCTTGCGGGTAATAGCTGCGAAAACCCCAGCCCAGCAGCATCTGGCCAAAGATGCCCGGTGCAAAGGTTGCCGCAGCGCTGTCCACCACCGCAGAATTGACGCGCAGCGTTTGCGCGCCCGGCACTGCGGTAAAGCCAAGGCTTGACACCTTGTTCAGGGCCAGCCGGTCGGGACCGGTCAGCTCCACCCGGCGGCCCCGGGTGTCAGTCCACCGGACCTGTGGCCGGCTGTTGACCAGGCCCAGTTCGGTGGCATGGTCTTCTTCAGCCTGAGAGGCCTGAAAAACCAGGCCGCTGCTGTCTTTTGACGCCACGCTGGCTGCAACAATCGCGAAATGCGCGTCGTCGATGTTGTACGGCACGCGGCTTTGCGGGTTCGGCCGCACGCCTGCCTCAGGCACTGATTTTTTGCACCACAATCCAGATGTGCCGGCCTCGTGAAGCATGCTTTTGCGGCCACCGGCCAGCCGCATGAGCGGCGGCGCCATGCCGCCCGCGCCCAGGCCGTCGACATTCATCCAGTTGACCATTTCCATGGCATTGCCTGGGCGCGAGCCATAGCCCGAGTCGGCTACGGCGCGCACCGGCTGGCCATTGGCTGCTGGCGCGCCGAGCAGGTAGTCGGTGTGGCCATCGGCCAGGTCCCATTTGCAGGCGCTGTAGCGGGCAATGATGGCCAGCGCGGCATCGCCCAGGCTGGTGGCTGCATGGGCCACCGGGTCGGCCAGGGAAAACACTTTTCGCGGCGGTGGCACCGCCACCAGGGGCGGGCTGTCGCAAGCGTAACTGATCACTGCCACCTGATTGTCCGCCAGCACGCAGCTGAAAAAGTCCTGCCCGTTCGGCCCGGCGGGAATGACCAGCTGGGTTTTGCTCAGCTGGCCCTTGCCCTTGAGGATGACCGACAGGCGCACCGGCCGGGCCAGGTTGCCCCGCGCATACACGGTGATGGTGACCGGCTTGCCGCCGGCGGCGTGGCCGGGACCGTCGTCGAACAGGGCAGCCTGCGCGATACCGGCCGACGCCTTCATGACGCCGGACACCAGCGGCTCGAGCGTTTGGTTCTGGTGCCAGCCGGGCGCATGGCTCAGGGGATGGCTGCGGATCGGCCAGTGGTTGCCGCCCAGCCAGCTGTACACCTCGACGCCGTTTTGCAGCGCCAGGTCGATGGTGTTTTTAAAGCTTTCAGCCCAGCGCGGGTCATCGACCGGCATGCCGATTTCGCCCAGCGCGAGCCTGACGCCCTTGGCCTTGGCCCAGTCGACGGCCACCTGGATGCGCTCGCGCCCGGTGGACGGGGTGATCGGCGGCGCCTGGTAGCCGGGCGTTTTCTTGACGCTGGCCTCGGTGTCCCAGTCAAAGGCGGCGCCGGTGCTGCGCCGGTCCAGGTAGCTGTGCACCTCGTAAATCAGCCCGGCGCCGCGCAGCGGATAGCCGGGATTTTTGCTGGCCACGGCGCCCGCGCTGCTCCACTCGTTACCGCCGACATAGATCGGCGTGGCGGTGTCGATGGCGCGGACCGCGTCGATGGCCGCCTGCATGAACACCGGCAGGATCATCAGGTCGTCCCGGCCGCGCTTGCTTTCGACAATGCCGCCGCGCTCGGGCAGCTCATGGGGCTCGTTCATCAGCCCATAGCCACCCAGGCCGGGATGGCCGCCCCACAGGCTGGCAGCACGCCGCCAGAAATCGGCAAACTGGGCCGGGCTCAGGCTTGCGCCGTCAGCCAGGGCAAAGATGCGCGTTTGCAGCTGCGCCTTGTCCGGGGTGTAGGGCCGCAGCCAGGGCTCGGGCGCGGCCTTCAGGCCCAGCACCGAGCCATCGGCCTGGTACTTGAAATCCTGGTAGCGCGCGTAGTTGTGCAGGTCGATGATGCAGCGCATGCCGGACGCGGCATGGGCGTCGAGCAGCCCGGTGACATGGGCCGCATAGCCGGCGTGAAAGCTGCCGGGCTCGCCGATCAGCTTTCTGGCCGCCGGATTGGCAGGGGTGCCCGGCAGCATCGGCTGGAGCAGCTCCCACTGCACCGGCAGCCGGTTTTTGGTGAACCCGCAGGCGGCCAGGTAGGCCACGTCGGCTTTGCGCGGCACCGTGAAATGAATGTTCGGCGCCGAGCTCAGGCTGTGACGAAGGCCGGGCGCGGCCCATTCCAGACCGGACAGGTTGGTGCCCATGACGGCGGCATGCGCTTTGGCATCAAGGCCGCCGGCGCCCCAGGCCGGGCGGGCGCCCGGGCTGCCAAGGGCGGCCACGGCGGCGGCAGATTGTAAAAATTCACGCCTGTGCATTTGCGCTTACTCCTGGACACGGGGATTTTTCGGCAGACTGGCCATGAGGCGCGCCTTTGAAAAGCGCAACGCGGCTGAGCTGAACTGTGTTTTATAGGCAGCGCCGATGCCCGTCAATCCCCAGTTTGCGGCGCAACTGGCGGCTCGCCGGCGGCGCTGCCAGCGCGCAAAAGCTCCCGCCTGCAGCTCAGGCGGCCAATTGCCCGGCCTGCCAGGCCTGCCAGGCTGGCCCGGCCGGCGCCTGGGCGCGCAGCAAGGCCGCCAGCCAGGCGTCGATCAGCGCCGGGTCGTTGATCGTTCTGAGCTGCTGGTAGGCGCTTTCGGCCTCAGGAAAACGCCGCCGCAAAAAATTGAGCCACTGCTTGAGCCGGCCGGCGCGCGCCCGCGCATCGAGCCGCGCGCAGACAATGCGCCAGAACTCGGCTAGGAGCGGCATCAGCTGCGGCCAGCCAACGGCGGGCATGGCAGCGCCGCCCATTGATGCCTTGATCGCCAACCCCAGCCCGGGGTCGGTCACCGCCCCGCGGCCAAGCATCAGCGATTCGCAGCCGGAAGCTTGCCGGCAGCGGCGCGCGTCATCGACCGTCCAGATTTCGCCGTTCGCCACCACCGGAATGCGCACGGCGGCGCGAATGTCGGCAATGCGCTCCCAGTAGGCCGGCGGGCGGTAGGCCTGCGCCTTGGTGCGGGCATGCACCACCAGCTCGTCGGCGCCGCCGCCGGCAATGGCCAGCGCGCATTCCACCGCGCGTGAATCGTCGTTGAAACCCAGCCGCATCTTGGCCGACACCGGCATGTGCGCCGGCACGGCGCGGCGCACCGCGGCAACGATGGCGGCGAGGGTGTCCGGCTCATCAAGCAACGCCGCGCCGCCGCCGTGGCGGTTCACCACGTTGGCCGGGCAGCCGAAGTTCAGGTCGATGCCGGCCGGCCCCAGCCCGGCCAGGCGCCCGGCGTTTTCCGCCAGGCACACCGGGTCCGAGCCGAGCAGCTGCGCGCGCACCGGCACGCCGGCCAGGGTGCGCCCGCCGTTCAGCAGCTCGGGCACGATGCGCGTGAAGACGCGCTCGGGCAGCAGCTGGTCGGTGACGCGGATGAACTCGGACACGCAGCGGTCGATGCCGCCTACCCGCGTCAGGACATCGCGCAGCACGAAGTCCAGCAGCCCTTCCATGGGAGCGAGCAAGATGGTCATGGGTGCGCCGGCGGGCAAATCAGCAGATCAGGCCGCGCCCAGCCGCCAGAGCGACGTGACCTCGGCGGCGCGCGCCTTGTGCAGCGGGTTGCTGGCGTCGGCGACTTTCGGATGGTCGGGCTTGGCGTCGATGCGGCCGAGCACTTTCAGGCCGCTGGCCTTGATGGCGTCGAGCAGTTCGGCGCGCGTGCGCAGGCCCAGTTTCTCGGCAAAATTGGACAAGATCAGCCAGCCTTCGCCGCCGGGCGCCAGGTGCGCTGCCAGGCCGGCCAGAAAACCCAGCAGCATACGGCTGCCTTCGTCGTACACCGCGCCTTCAAGCGGCGAGCCGGGGCGGGCCGGCAGCCACGGCGGGTTGCAGACGATGACCGAGGCCAGCCCTT
>JACMQR010000126.1 GCA_014376885.1 Polaromonas sp. | reverse complement strand
GTCGGTGACCTGGAAATACAAAATGCCATCGACCTGCAACTGCGTGTTGTCCCGGGTGATGCAGACCTGGCTGGGCACGTCGAGCGGAATCTCCTTCAGGCTGTGCTTGTAGGCAACCCGGTCGACAAAAGGGATCAAAAAATTCAGGCCAGGCGTCAGGGTGCCCAGGTATTTACCCAGGCGCTCGACCACCCAGGCATTTTGCTGCGGCACCACCTTGATGCTCTGCACAACAAAAATTGCGGACAGGATGAGAATGACAAAGGCGATTTCCATGGGGTCTCCGTTTTTCAAATCAATCTGGTTTCACTGATCGCCCAAGGGTGGCGTCCTGGCTGTTCTACTGCCTTTCAATGACAAGGCGGTTGCCCACCATTTCCTTGATCCGAAAGTTTCCCGGCTGGCTGGCTTGGGCCGGGTCAGCGGCAATTGCGGTCCATTGGGCTCCGCGAAACTGCACCGTTGCTGTGCCATCGGCATTCCACCGTACCACGTGAATCGCCTGGCCAATATCGAGATGGACATCTGGGTTGGCATTGACCGGCTTTGGGGGCGGGCTTTGGCTGCGGCGCCAGTGCCATGCGGCCACCGCGCCGCCGCCGATGGCAGCGGCCAGCAGCATCTGTCCAGTCAAAGCCAGCCCCAAGCCTGCCGCCAGCGCGCCGGCAACCAGCCCGGCTGCCAGCATCAGCAGATAAAACGTCCCCGTCACCAGCTCCACGGCGACCGCGCCACCGGCCAGCAACCACCAGACATTTGCATCGGTCATAGTTCTCCTTTTTTCGGTGCCCGCGCCATTTTGGGCCAATCAGTCAGGCAGCATCGGTGCTGACACAATACGTCCTTACACTCGCTGATCTGAATGCAAGCGCGTTGCTGCGACCGGCAACCTGATCGCCCCGCGCGCCGCACTCTTGCATCCGACCGTTCGGGCTCATCTGTACAAGCCACCCGAACGCTTATCTTTATGCCCACCGGCAGGTTCCGGGCACTTCAAATGCTGCATACGCCATGAAATTTCGCTTCCCAATTGTCATCATCGACGAGGATTTCCGCTCTGAAAATACATCGGGGCTGGGCATCCGTGCGCTGGCCCAGGCCATCGAAAGCGAAGGCTTCGAGGTGCTGGGCGTGACCAGTTACGGCGACCTGTCGCAGTTTGCCCAGCAGCAAAGCCGAGCCAGTGCATTCATCTTGTCGATCGACGACGAGGAGTTCACGCCCGGCCCGGACCTGGACCCGGCCGTGCTGGACCTGCGCAATTTCATTAAGCAGGTGCGGCGCAAAAATCTCGATGTGCCGATCTATGTGTATGGCGAAACCAAGACCTCGCGGCATATCCCGAATGACATCTTGCGTGAACTGCACGGCTTCATCCACATGTTTGAGGACACGCCCGAATTCGTGGCGCGGCACATCATCCGGGAGGCTAAAAGTTACCTTGAAGGCGTGCAGCCGCCGTTTTTCAAGGCCTTGCTGGACTATGCCGATGATGGCTCGTACTCTTGGCACTGCCCGGGGCATTCGGGGGGCGTGGCTTTTTTGAAGAGCCCGGTGGGGCAGATGTTTCATCAGTTTTTCGGCGAGAACATGCTGCGCGCCGACGTCTGCAATGCGGTGGAGGAACTCGGCCAGCTGCTCGACCACGATGGCGCGATCGGCGCGAGCGAGCGCAATGCAGCGCGCATCTTCAATGCCGATCACTGCTTTTTCGTGACCAACGGCACCTCGACGTCCAACAAGATGGTCTGGCACCATACCGTGGCGCCGGGCGACGTTGTGGTGGTCGACCGTAACTGCCACAAGTCCGTTTTGCACGCCATCATCATGACCGGCTCGATTCCGGTGTTCTTGAAGCCGACGCGCAACCATTTCGGCATCATCGGCCCGATTCCGCAAAGCGAATTCGAACCCGCTGCGATCCGCGCCAAGATTGCGGCCAATCCGCTGCTGGGCGATGTCGATGCGGCCACCGTCAAGCCCCGGGTGCTGACGCTGACGCAGTCCACCTACGATGGCGTGCTGTACAACACCGAAACCATCAAGGGCATGCTCGACGGTTACATCGACAACCTGCACTTTGACGAGGCCTGGCTGCCGCATGCGGCCTTCCATCCGTTCTACGGCACCTACCATTCGATGGGTAAAAACCGCATCCGCCCGAAAAATGCAGTGGTCTATGCCACGCAGTCGATCCACAAGCTGCTGGCCGGCATCAGCCAGGCCAGCCATGTGCTGGTGCAGGATTCGCAAAACGTCAAGCTCGACAGGCACCTGTTCAACGAGGCTTACCTGATGCACACCTCGACTTCGCCGCAGTACAGCATCATTGCCAGCTGCGACGTGGCCGCGGCCATGATGGAGCCGCCCGGCGGCACCGCGCTGGTGGAAGAAAGCATTGCCGAGGCGCTGGACTTTCGCCGCGCCATGCGCAAGATCGACGAGGAGTACGGCGCTGACTGGTGGTTCAAGGTCTGGGGGCCGGACAAACTGGTCGACGAAGGCATCGGCGAGGCCAAGGACTGGATCATCAAGGGCGAATCGCGCAGCGCCAAGACGGCGAAAAACGGCGCCAACAACTGGCACGGATTTGGCCAGATGGCCACCGGCTTCAACATGCTGGACCCGATCAAATCGACCATCGTGACGCCCGGCCTGGACTTGAATGGCAAGTTTGCAAAAACCGGCATTCCCGCCAGCATCGTCACTAAATTTCTTGCCGAGCATGGCGTGATCGTTGAAAAAACCGGGCTGTACAGCTTTTTCATCCTGTTCACCATCGGCATCACCAAGGGCCGCTGGAACACACTGCTGACCGCGCTGCAGCAGTTCAAGGACGATTACGACAAAAACCAGCCGATGTGGCGCATCCTGCCCGAGTTTTGCCAGAAGTTCCCGAAATACGAGCGCATGGGGTTGGCCGACCTGTGCCGCCACATCCATGCGCTGTATGCCAAGTACGACATCGCCCGGCTGACCACAGATGTCTACCAAAGCGACCTCAAGCCGGCCATGAAGCCGAGCGACGCCTATGCCCACATTGCCCACCGCACCACCGAGCGGGTGGAGATCGACCATCTGGAAGGGCGCATCACCGTGGGCCTGGTCACGCCCTATCCACCGGGAATTCCGTTGTTGATCCCGGGAGAGGTGTTCAACAAGAAAATCGTTGATTACCTGAAGTTCTCACGTGAGTTCAACGCCCAATGCCCGGGCTTCGAAACCGACATTCACGGCCTGGTCGAGCAGGTCGATGCCAAAGGCAAAACCCGCTATTACGCCGACTGCGTCAAGTTGTAGCGCGAGCCGCTCGCCCGCCCAGGGCGCCGGTTTGATCCCACCCAGGCCGGCCCGATGATGGCACCGGCCTTTTTTCAGGAACGCCGGCGGTTCAGTCTTCGCGCTCGCGCAGGAAGCTGGCAAAGCGTGGAATGCCGCTGTCGTTCAGGCCCCGAAAGCGGTAGGTGACCCGGGCGCCGATGACGGGCGGGTGCTGGCGCTGCGCGTCTGTGAACCCGGTGCCCAGCTTGAAGCGCAGCACCGGCTTGCCGTTGGCTGCGGGCATTTCCACCAGCAGCGCGCCGAGCTTACCGGCCTGCCTGCCACGGCCCGGGATGTGGGCGACCACAAGGGCTTCGCTGTCATCGTGCGTTTTCAGCTTGAGCAGGTCGTCGCTGCGCCGGCCCTGGTAGAGCGAAGCGCCGCGGTGCAGCATCAGGCCTTCGCCGCCGTTTTTCACGGTTTTTGCCAGCAGGGTTTGCAAGGCCTGGTGGCTTGCGACCTTGGACTGCGCCACGGCCTGCACCCAGGGCTGGTCGATCTGGCGCACCACGCCATGCAGCGCCGGAATCCGTTCGCTGAACGGTCCGCCATGCGCGGGCAGGTCAAACACCATGAAGCGCAGGCCGCGCCAGGCCGACTCATCGGCAGCCTGCTGGCGCACGGTGGAAACCGACCTGGCGAACTGCCCATGGCCCGCCCAGAGCTCGCCGTCTAGTGGGACGGCCGGCCAGCCTGCAGTAAACCAGCTGGGCGCGGCCACCCGCTGGCCACCGCGCGTCCACAAGGCCTGGCCGTCCCAGTAGCCACGCACCCCGTCATATTTCTCGCTGACCCAGTAGTCGGCCAGGCTGATGCCAGGGCGGTACACATTGGCCAGCATCAGCGCAGGTGGGGCCAGCGGGTGGGGCGGTTCGGCGGCGGCCGCAGCCCGCAGCGCAACTGCCAGAGGCAAGCTGACCAATGACAGAAAAAAACGCCGTTGCATGATGGGTTTTTAATTAATGCTATTTAATATATAGCAAACTATGTCTGTTTTACAACCACTTGAAGGCATTTTAATCAAAAAATCAGGCCACTGACGCGCTGTCGCGGCTGGCGCCGGCTGTGGCGTTGAAGCCGCAGTCCACATAGGTAATCTCGGCGGTGACGCCCGAAGCCAGGTCGCTAAGCAAAAAGGCGGCCACGTTGCCGACGTCGTCGATCGTGACGTTGCGGCGCATCGGTGAGGCGGCCGCCACCATGCCCAGCAGCTTGCCAAAATCCTTGATGCCACTGGCGGCCAAGGTCTTGATGGGACCGGCGCTCAGGCCATTGACGCGCATCCCCCTGGGCCCGAGCGACTCGGCCAGGTAGCGCACCGACGACTCCAGGCTGGCCTTGGCCAGGCCCATGGTGTTGTAGTGCGGAATGATGCGCTCGGCCCCCAGGTAGGTCAGGGTCAGCACGGCCGACTTCGGATTCAGGTAGGGCAGGGCGGCCTTGGTCATGGCCGGAAAGCTGTAGGCGCTGATGTCGTGCGCAATCCGGAAGTTCTCGCGCGACAGGCCGTCGAGAAAGTCGCCGGCAATCGCCTCGCGCGGCGCATAGCCGATGCTGTGCACAAAGCCGTCGAAGGTCGGCCAAACAGCAGCCAAGTCGCTGAACAGCCGGTCGATCTGCTCGTCCGAGCCGACATCGCAGTCAAAGATCAGGCGGGAGTCGAAGTCGGCGGCAAATTCGGTGATCCGGTCCTTGAAGCGCTCGCCCACGTAGCTGAAAGCCAGCTCGGCGCCCTGTGCGTGGCAGGCCTTGGCAATGCCGTAGGCGATGGACCGGGTGGACAGAACGCCCGTGATCAGCAGTTTTTTGCCGGCAAGAAAACCCATTTGTATGCTCCAGTGTGTGCGTTTGATACGGCCGCCTGTGGGGCGCCGGCCAGTGTCCTGCCGGGATGCAAATTGCAAGAATTGCCCAGCTTAATTAGTGCAGAATTGTCGCATGCGGGATTTGTTTTATTTACGGGCCTTGACCCTGGTCTGCGCGGCAGGCCTTGCCCCGCCAATCCATGCCGCCCATGCCTATGCCCAGTTCGGCGACATCAAATACCCGGCCGGTTTCACGCATTTCGACTATGTGAACCCTACAGCGCCCAAGGGCGGCGAAATCCGCATGGTGCCGCCCACCCGGCCGACCAATTTCGACAAGTTCAACCCCTTCACCCTGCGCGGCACCGCGCCCTATGGCCTGGGGCTGCTGCTGGTCGAAAGCCTGCTGATCGGCAATTCCGAAGAGCCGACCACCGCCTACGGCTTGCTGGCCGACGATGTGGCGGTGGCGCCCGACCAGCTCTCGGCAACCTTTCACCTCAATGACAAGGCGCGCTTCCACAACGGCGCGCCGGTCATGGCCGCCGATGTGCTGCATTCATTCACCCAGCTCACCAGCAAGCTGCCGGCGCCGCAGTACCGCACCCTTTATGCCGAGGTCAAGAGCGTCACGGCGGTGTCCGCGCAGGTGGTGGGCTTCGATTTCCTGACGCCCAATCCGGAGCTGCCGCTGGTGGTGGGCGGCATGCCAGTGTTCAGCCGCGACTGGGGTCGGGCGGGCGGCCAGACAAAACCGTTTGACAAAATTGTCTCCGACGTGCCGATCGGCTCCGGCCCGTACAAGGTGGCCAGCCCGG